>NZ_JANWXB010000256.1 GCF_025055495.1 Thermoflexus sp.
CATGTTCTCCAGGCGGGCTAGTGCATCCCTTGGTGTATTCGCATGGATGGTGGTCATCGATCCCTCATGGCCGGTATTCATCGCCTGGAGCATGTCGAAGGCCTCCCCACCGCGGCACTCGCCGACGATGATCCGATCCGGGCGCATCCGCAAGGCGTTGATCACCAGGTCCCGCATCGTGATCTCGCCTTTCCCCTCGATGTTCGGCGGGCGGGTCTCTAGGGTCACCACGTGTTCCTGACGCAGCTGCAGCTCCGCCGCGTTCTCAATGGTGATGATCCGTTCCCCCTCTGGGATGAAGCCGGAGAGGATGTTGAGCAGCGTCGTCTTCCCGGAACCGGTCCCGCCGGAGACCACGATGTTGATCTTCGCCTGGACGCAGGCTTTGAGGAACTCCATCACCTCGGGCGTGGCCGAGCCCAGGCGGATCAGGTCATCCACCGTCAGGGGGGTGCGATAGAACTTCCGGATGGTTACCACCGGGCCAATGAGGGAGATGGGCGGGATCACGATGTTCACGCGCGAGCCATCCGGCAGCCGGGCGTCCACGTAGGGCATGCTCTCATCCACCCGCCGGCCCAGCGGGGCGACGATGCGCTCAATGATGCGCATCAGGTGCTCATCGTCCTCGAAGACCACGTTTGTCCGTTCGATCTTCCCACGGCGCTCAACGTAGACCTTCTTCGGGCCGTTGACCATGATCTCCGTGATGGTGTCGTCCTTCAGCAACGGCTCTAGTGGGCCAAAACCCAGGATCTCGGCGACGATCTGTTCGAAGAGTCGTTGCCGCTCCAGACGACTGAGGACAACGTGGTCTTCCATCAGCACGGCATCGAATTTCTCCTCGATCATCGCCCGCAGCTCATCCGTGCGGGAGAAATCCAGGGTGGGCTCCAGTTCCGAGAGAAGTTTCGACTGGATGCGGTTCTTGAGGTCCACGTAAGCATCCCGCATCCCCCCCGTCGTGGGAAGCGGACGACGAGGAGGCGTGGATGGAGGCTCCGGAGCCGGCGGGGTGCGTGCAGGCTCAGGGTTCGGAGCAGGCGAGGGGGAGGGCTGGTTGCCCTGAATCCGCCTTAAGAGGGACATCCTTCCACCTCCTTCACAGGTTCCATCTTATCCATGGGGTGCTCCAGAGTATTCTTCGCTCACGGCCCAAAAGGTCGTGAGGAAACCTTTCCCAACCCTCAACGGCCACTTCGCTTTCGGACCTCCTCGACCTCCTGGGGAGCGAACAGCAACTCCTCAACCCGCCCGGCCAGCTGGAGCATCGCCTGAGCGATGGGCTTGGACCGCTGGGCGACCAGCGGGCTTCCCTTGTTGATGGAGTTCAGCACGGTGACCTCATCCCATGGGATCTGAGCGCCCACTGGATGCTTGAGGGCCTGCTCGACCATCTCAGCGGTGATGCCGAAGCGGCGATCCATCTTGTTCAGGATCATCAACGTCTTCTGCGGCGGGTAGTTGAGCTGGGTGATCACATCGAAAAACAGGCGGGCATTCTTGATCGTCGGCACATCGGGCGTGACCACCAGCACGATCTGCTCTGCCTCGTCCAGGATCAACAGCGTGGTGTCTGT
This sequence comes from Thermoflexus sp., assembly GCF_025055495.1. GTDB lineage: Bacteria > Chloroflexota > Anaerolineae > Thermoflexales > Thermoflexaceae > Thermoflexus. Next base: position 1,581 of record NZ_JANWXB010000256.1, read on the forward strand.
GGGCTGAGTTGTGGTGTCGACCACCACAACGTCGAATAGGGTCCGCGCCATGGTCAGGATACGCTTCATCGCCTCGGCGGTCACATACTCGGCCAGCTCCGGCCGGGGCGGGGCCAGGAGCACCTTCAACCCGGAGGCATGGGAGAGCAGGGAAAGGGTGAACGCCTCCGGATCCATCTCGTCCATCCGAGCCAGGTCCGCGATGTTCCGGGGTCCTTGTAGGTTGAGGAACACCCCAACGTCTCCGAAGGGCAGGGAAGCGTCGATCAGGGCCACGCGGCGCTCCGGCTTTTGCAGGGCCACGGCCAGGTTCACCGCGATCAGGGTGGTTCCCACCCCTCCCTTTGGGCTGTAGACCGCCACCACTTTCCCCTGGGGTCCGCCGCGCCCCACCCCGGGCCCCATCGGCCCTGGTGAGGGCAGCACCGGCGGCGGCCGGCGCATCCGATGCACCCGGCGAACGGTGGCGACCAGCTCGTCCGCCGAGAAGGGTTTGGGGAGGAAATCCCGGGCCCCGGCCAACATCGCCCGCCGCAGGTAGTCTGCGTCGCTCTGGACGGACATCATCACCACCTGGGCGAGGGGCGCAGCCTCCATGATTTGTTCCACAGCTGAGATCCCGCTCATCCCCGGGAGGTTGATGTCCAGTAAAACCACATCGGGTTGCAGGTTGCGGGCCAGCCGGATTCCCTCCTCAGCATTGGCAGCGACGCCTACCACCTCCACATCGTGCTCAAACATCAAGAGCTTCTTGAGGTTCTCCCGGGTCTCTGGGACATCGTCGATGATCAGAACCCGAATCCGTTGATCCGCCATGCTCCCTCCATCAGATCCTCAAAATAACATGAAGAAAGACGGCTCACACCCCGCATGCGTGCAAACCAGAGAGCGAACTACCGGAGGGCTGAAAAAGAAACCGATCACCACCTTATTGTGCTCCTCATCTGCGCCGCTTCGCAATACGGTTCCATCCGGCACGGCCCTGATCCGAAGGGCACATTCCCACGATCGATGGCTATCGACATGGCTCTCGAGCGAATTGATCTGGACAACCCGGCCCCACATCGGGTGCTAGATCGAAATTGTCAGCAGGCGGAATGGAGATGCCCATACGCTCTACCAGAGCGTTCAGGGTAACCGGGTTGGTCTGCACAATTTGGTTATCCGTAGGATTTCGCAATGCAAAATCGACCACGGCGCCGGATTCGCGAAGCCATTGCAACACCAGCGCATCCTGCTGGCTCACCAACAGAACGATGAACTGCTGGCGCGGCCGTGGGGCGGGCGTCGGCGTGGGTCCAGGGGCAGGAGTGGCCACCGGGGTCGGCTGCGGCCGCTGAGGGGCCTCGAAGGAGCCCACTGCTAGCACCTCCACGTTCTGCAACACCAGCTGGCTCACCCGATGGACCACCCGCTGATTGGGATCCACCAGGGCAACCTGAGCGGCTGCCGGCGGATCTATACCGAGGGCAACCAACCGACGGGCCAGATCTTCATCCAGCGGCCGATAGAAGATCTCGCCGTCCGCCAACGGCTTGGTCTGAATAAGGGAAAACGTTACTAGCACATCCACCCTATCGCCTGGGGCGAGGTTGAAGGCCACTGCTGCCGCCTCATCCACCGGGAAGGCGAAGGCGACTTTGCCCGGAGGGACAAAAAGCGCGGCTTCCGAACCCCAGCGGGCCGCCTCCGCGGGTGCTACCGCCAGATCCTCTGGCACGATCGGCTTCTGGCGGGGGATATCCACCCGGGCGATCTTTCCGATGACCTGTCCGGTATCTGTGAATGCGCCCTCCGGGAGGACCTCCACCGGCCACCCACGTAGCGCCACATCGGACGCGGTGATCACCGCCCCACGGGGGATGTTTTGCGCAGCGATCACGATCGATTGCAGGAAGGGCGGCGTGGGCGTCGCCGTCGGTGCGGGAGCTGCAACGAGACGAGGCAAGAGCAACAGAGCTGCAGCCATGAGAATCAGAATCAGGACAATCAGCAGCAACAACGTTGGATTTCTGCGTCGACGCATCCCTTCGCCTCCAGATCCAGCTTAAAGCCGACAAGGACATGTCGTGGTTATACGAGTTGCCAGCTCGAAATCAGTCAGATGAGATAGAGGAACCCCATCCTCGCTCTACTCCCACGGTCCAGCGGTTGTGGAACGGGGGCAGAAAGGACTCCCCAGCGCAACTCGCGCTCACTAACATTCATTATATGCCGTTCTCTGTTCATTGGATAGACCATTGGTCCCATCAGGGGAGACAGCTCGGAGGAATGCCCCGGTGGATGTTCTAGAGAATCCTCCAGGGGCTTCCACGGATTCCCCTGTTCAGCGCCAACGTCGTCTGTGGGCGATCAGAAAGGCCAGGAAGGCCAGGCCTCCCGCCACTACGGGCCCCAGCAGGCCCCATCCGGTGTCCGGCAGGCGCCTAGTCACGCCCAGCGGAGGGCTCCCTCCACCCACTCCGGGATCTCCAGCAAAAGGGGGCGGGGCGGCCCCACCGCCCGGCGTCGCCGTGGGCATGGAAAAGACCGTCGGAGTCAGAGTGGGCGGTTCGGGGGGCTGGGGTGAAGGCGTGGGCGCCGATGGCATCGGCGTGGATGTGGGAGTGGCGGGTGGAGCGGGGGTTTCGGTAGGCGTTTCCGTGGGGCTGGGTGTGAGCGTGAAAGTCGAGGTGGGTGTGGGGGATTCCACAGGCGTCGCGGTGGGCGTGGGCAGCGGCGTGGGTGTAGGGCCAGGTGTAGGGAATTGAGCATTCACCCGGCCAGCCCAGCTTAGAGCCAAGAGAACTCCTATCCCGCATCCTAAACCACCCTTAAGGATCCTGCCCATCATCACATCTGCCTCTACGCATGAAATAGATTCTACCCCGCAAGCGCATCGCCGACAGATCCGAGGGACTCCCCTCAATCGCTATGGAGAACAGCGATCTGAAGATGACCCGTCCAGTTTGCCAGGGCTCTGAGGCAAGATTCAAGAACGTTTATGGCAATCATAGCATAAGCTTTTCCGGTCGTGTAGTCTGGGTCTTGCCGAGAAGCAAGGTGATCAAAACCGGCAGCCGACTGCTAATCTCCGAAGCCCCAATCCCCAGGATCCGGGTTGGGGATGTGGACTACAGATTCGCACGCTCTTCAGTTAGAAGAAGTCTAACCAGAGTGGCAGCCCCCCTTCCCTTCTTCATGCCACTTGAAAGAGGACATGGAAGAATAGAACAAAGGAGGAAAGCAAGTTCATGCGGTGACGGGCGCTGAAGGCACCCAACATCCCACGAACCCTTCCGAGGCCAAGCATGAATGACTTGACAGTTTGGGTTAGAGTCGTATAATCGAGATAGACTTCTCCTATAATATTGGCTGCTCTTCAAGTCCTGAAAGATCCGTGTAGCGAGTCTTCAGGGGGAACTGATGAGAAGACGCATAGGCCAAAGCCTCGTAGAGCTGGCGATTCTGTTGCCGGTTCTGTTGATCATGGTCGGTGGGTTAGCAGAACTGGGATTTGCCTTGGCGGCTTATATGAGCCTCCAGGATGCGGCCCGGGAGGCAGCCCGTTTCGGTGCCGATGGAGATCCCTGCGGCGGGCAGGATCCGGAGTTGCCGGATGTGACTTGCACAGATGTGAGCGGATTTTATGAACCGGTTGCCCGACGGTTCGATCAAGCATTCGCCCCTTACCGGTTAGTCAACACGGCAGGTGATGACATTATCATCTCAGTGTTCGGAGTGCGCGAAAGCGGAGCGCTGGCCTGGCGTCTTCCCAAAGATCACCCTTCAGGCTGGTCCCGATTCGGGAATCAGGTTTCCCGAGTAAGCAACGCTTACATCGCTGCCGTAATGGGCCACAGTCCCAGCAAGGGAATCCTGGTGGTAGAGGTTCACTATCGACATTTCCATCGACTCGGACTGTTCAGGTCGATCCTCCCCGACCCGATCCCGATGTATGCCATCGCTTGGATGCCTTTGCCCTCCGCAGATCCTCTGCGATGAGGCGATCATTCCGAGGCTTAGAAGGAGAGGATCCGATGCAAAGATCGGGCCAGATCGTCGTGTTGTTTGCTTTGATGCTGGTCGTGCTTCTGGCTTTCACCGGCTTAGCGCTGGATGGAGCGCGACTCTACATGGCGCGCAACCGTCTACAGCATGCGCTGGACGGAGCCGCCCTGGCTGCAGCGAATCAATTCCGAATCGGCCGCACCATGACTCACATTCGCCAAGCTGCGTTGGATGTTCTGAACGCTCAGGGCTTCAACGTGGCTTTAGTTCAGGTTTACACATGCGATGATCCAGGCCCATACGCTAGCGAGCTTTGCACAAACCCCCGCCGGAAACTAGTGAGGGTCGAAACCACCGTTGAAGTGCCGATGACCTTCATGCGAATTTTGGGCTGGAACAACGTTTCCCTGAGGGCCTCCACCACGGGCGAGGCGGCTTCCGTAGATCTGGTGCTGATCATCGACAGCTCTGAGTCTATGGCCTACGATACGCCAATGGTGCTCGCTTCTTCAAGCCCGATCGTCTGTATTCCAACCAACAGCCCCAATCCCAATCCAGCCTGTCCCAGGCCCCAGCGGCCCCACTTTTGCAATCTTACAGATCAATGCATGCCGATGCGACAGGTTCGTCAGGCCGCCCTGGATTTCACCGCTCAGATGTATTATCCCTATGATCGCGTGGCAGTGATCTCTTTCGATCGTCGAGCCCATTTGCATCTGGACTTGGTTAACGGAGATAATCTGACCGCAGTTCAAAATGCAATCCGAGGAATTCAGGTGTATGATCAATCTCTCTCCAGGGATACGGCTGTGTGCGCGGGAATGTTTTGCTCAGGGGAAAACTGCCAGCCTGTTATGCAAAAGATCCCCGGCACAGGCGTGGATCCCCGTCCCTGTCCCAGCAGCAATGTGGCAGGGGCGCTCCGGCTGGCCTATAATATCCTGGCTACTCAGGGCCGTCGGGATGAAGAGGGTGCCCTGTGGGCAGTGGTGATGTTGAGCGACGCCAGCCCAAACGCTACAGACCCCATCGAGGGGTTCCCTGAAGGCCTGTGCCCTCGGTACAACTCCAATCCCCCTCCCGGCTCTTCAGACCCCACCTGGTATTGGGGGGATCCCAGCTATCGCCCGTTCTGCCAGGATGGGGATTTCGAAGAGCGACATCTCAGCAACAGCAGCCGGTATGACGCCGAGGATGCGGCTTTGGACATGTTAGATGTGCTAAAGGAAGCGAAGGTGGTGATTTTCTCGATCGGATATGGGAACCTGATGCATAACCTGAATGTGCTTCCCGGGGGAGGACGCGACCGGAACTTGGGGGAGAAGTTCATGCGCTACGCGGCCGACTATACCGATGGAGATAACCAAAAGGCCTGTCTACAGAGCGGCAACGATTGGTTTGATCCGTGGGCGGTTTGGAAGCCCCAGGGAGAGAGCTGTAGCAACTACTTCTATGCACCGGATGCTGATGCCCTCCAGATGATCTTCCGCGAGATCGCGCGGCGTATTTTCACTCGGATTAGTCGTTGATTGAGAACAGATTCATTCCGCTCGATTCATTGACTCTTTATGTTAACTCAAGGCGATGAGCTTATAGGGCCATCAAGAATTCTTCGCCATAGTGGTTTCCGCAACTTCTTAAAACGAAACAATACAGGGGACGACCCTTTCATGATTTTGGTCGGTTTTCGGAAGGGATATAGAAAGGAGAAATACCATGAAGCAACGCGCTCAAGGGACTTTGGAATTCGCTATTGCCTTGCCAGTATTCCTAATGCTTGTTTTCATGGTGATCGAGCTGGGCAGGGTTTTCTACGCCTGGGCTACCATCGAAAACAACGCCCGCGCTGCTGCAAGATATCTCAGCACTGGGCAGTATGATCCTTCTTACTGCAGCGCAGGTTGTGCGACCGACGGGGATCGGGCCCAAGCCCGTCTTCAATCCGGCATAGCCCGCGCACGAGAGATCCTGTTTGGGTTGTTGATCACTTCCTTCGGGAATCAGGCGGGCGGCTCTGGGGATAACGTCCCTGGGTTTTACGGGGTCACCATCTGCAGCAGCCGTCAGGGGTTTGAATTCGACCCCGTAACGCTAGAATGCCGCCCGACAAATGATGCAGGGGGTCCAGGGGATCGGGTGATTGTGGTCATCCGGCATAATCACATGGTGATCACGCCAATCCTCCGGCAGATCACACCCTTCATCCCGCTGATCGCCCGCCGAGACATCATTAATGAGGAATTCCGCACTGTTCGCCTCTTGGGCATGCCGCCCACCGTGGTCGGGGGTGAGCTTCCGACAGCCACGCCCACTCCGTTGCCTACGCCCACCTTTACACCGACGCCCTCGCCGACGCCATCCCCAACGGCGACTCCAACTCCAACGCCGACTTTTACGCCCACCCCCACCCCAACCGCCACGCCGACGCGGACGCCCACGCGGACGCCCACGGTGACCCTAACACCTACCCCGACGCCCACGCGGACGCCGACGCCAACTTTATGCCCTCCTTCGATCTGCACGCCGACGCCCACCCCAACTGCCACGCCGACGCGGACGCCCACGCGGACGCCGACGGTGACCCTAACGCCTACCCTGACGCCCACGCGGACGCCTACGCCGACTTTATGCCCTCCTTCGGTCTGCACGCCGACGCCTACCCCAACCGCCACGCCGACGCAGACGCCCACGCGGACGCCGACGGTGACCCTAACGCCTACCCTGACGCCCACGCCGACGATCACGCCTACATGGACTCCTACACGGACGCCTACCCATACGCCTACTCGAACCCCAACCTCAAACCCGCCTACACCCACTCGAACAGCGACGCCGACTCCTGGAGGATACGATGGGTGATGATGAAGAATTTGGAGACGGGAGCTGCCTTGGGCAGCCCCGCCCCTCCGTGGATGGATTCGGATTGTCAAACTTGTCTGCAGCCCAGTGGCTGAAGACCAACGGGTAACCCAATAGGCTATTCCTTTGACTGGTTCTGAATTCGGGATCTTGAGAACAAAATGCTGTCTGAACTGGATTGCAGGTCTTTATAAGCGGGCGAGGTCACCAAAGATGGCCTCGCCCGCTTATAACATGAACCGGTCTCCTCTTCCCAAGGCCCTCTGGGCCATGAGCCAAGGGACGAGGGAAGGACCGCCATTCCGGCACTCCTGCCTGTCGGGAATAGAGCCCCGCATGTCTATACTTCCAAGATCTACTCGGAGAGTTAGAAATGAGATCCGGCCGGCAATCCGGAAACAGGCTCATTTTATTGAGCCTTATTCTGTTCGGCGCTAGCCTGTGGCTCCTGTTGATTAGAGGGGGAATGGTGCTGGCCCAATCGCTGCCCCCGCCGGAATGGGCGACGCCGCGGCCTAATGCCGCCCGAATCCGGTTGGCTGGCACGGAAAGTCTGTCGAACACTCGATGGCAGACAATCGTGATCGGCATCTCCCCTCCAGGTGCTAGTGAGCTGTGGATCACCCGAGAGAATGTGATCCAGACTCCGACTCTGTCAAGCCTGCGCTTGGGATTCGGGGGATTAACATATCCGGATCTGATCACACGCGTTCAGGCCTGGGCAGAGCCGATGGATGGAGAAATCACCTGGACTGTTGAAACAACCGGAGTTGTCTTCTATGGGGTGCAATTCACCCACACCTTGTTCGCCTCCTGGGCCACTACCGTCTACGCACGTTATGATTCCCCAGAGTACATAGTCACCTTCGGCGTGATCGGTGGCCCAGGCTTTGAATATGGGATTGGATCTTATGTCAAAATCCCGAACGTATATACAATCACCTACGCGCGGGTATTCTCCGCATATCCGGATGTTGCGGATCCATTCCCGATTTATACCCCAGATGGGGCCTACTGGCCGGTGATCCGCATGCATCCCCCCTCGGAAAGCCGCGCCTGGATCACCTACGCGCTTCGAATCGGTGATCTGCGGGAGGACACGGCGAATCCGCGCCCGGATTTGATCTGGCTGACTCCTTCACTCCAGCTGGTTGAAGGTGGACAGGTTCGTATCCGGGCCGAAATCCGTAACAATGGCTCCGTAAAAATTCCCGAACGAATCGGCGGGTTCCTGGCTGCCCTTTATCGGCGCTTGCCAGATGATCCCCCGGCTGGGCCGCTGGACGGCAGGGGCTGGGTTGCGTGGATGAGAGGTTCGCTGGGAGATTGGCTCCCCCCCATGGACCCTGGGGCTCAGCTTCCTGTCTCCGCAACCACCGGGCTGGAAGCGGGCAAATGCTTTTTCCTGTATGTGGACGTAGACCCTTACTACGAAACCACAGTCGGTCGGGTATGGGAGTCGAATGAGGCGAATAATGTAGTTAGGATCTGCCCGCCAACGGTCTATCTTCCCCTAGTGCTTCGGAACAGCCCATAAGGGATCTGATGTTGCAGAAGGGCGGCTCCGCAGGTCCCGTGGTGAGGTTCGCCTTAAGTAGATCTCCAGAGAGCTTTCGCCCCGCGAGGCTCAGATACCGGTGGCGTGCATATGGCGCTTCCCCCAAGGGAAACGTTTCGTCTTACAACGGCCCCTTCTCTCTTCGCCTAGGGATAGAAAAAAGCTCATCCCTCTCCCAAAATAATGATGGATTCCCCTATCCCTCCATCCCCTTCCCCACACCACGGCGTGGTGCGATAATCGAGAACTCCATATGCTCGCGGATGGAGCAACGCCTCCTCCGCGGATGACCATGCCCACAAACCAATCGCCTGATGGCTGGATTCGAGCGAGGTAGACGGAGCGTTGGAGCACCCGGATATGAAGCGTTCACCCTTTCATGTCGTGATCAGCATCGTCGTCCTCTTCGGATGTCTGTCAAGGCCTGCGCCGGTGACGATTGTGGCGGACGGCCAGCGGCGCACCGTTTACCTTCGCGCGGCTACCGTACGGGAGGCGCTGACGCAAGCCGGGATCTCCTTGGGGGATCTGGATCAGGTTTCCCCGCCGGAGACGGCCCGGATCGCCCCAGGGATGGTGATCACCGTGACCCGGATCACCCAGACATTGGAGATCCAGGAGGTTCGGATCCCCTTTCCCCGCCAGATCCTGAAAGATGCGCGATTGGCCCCAGGGGAGACCCGTCTGATCCGCCGCGGCGAGCCCGGCCTCGAACGCGTGACTATCCGGATCACCTGGGCGGACGGCCAGCCGATGGAACGCCAGGAGATCCAGCGGGAGCGCGTGCGGGATCCGGTGCCGGAGATCGTGGCCGTCAGCCTGCTGGGCGAGGTGGTCTCTATGCCGATCTCCGGCACCCTGGTCTTCCTGGCCCGGCGGGACGCATGGCAGATCGCTGGGGAAACCTCCCGGATCCTGCGGCTGACGAGCCTGGGCGACCTGGATGGCCGGATCTTCACGCTGTCCCCAGATGGCCGCTTCCTCCTATTCTCCCGGGCTTCCTCGACAGCCCCTCGATCCCTTCTGAACACCGTATGGGGGCTTTCCCTCGGGGCGGATCCTCCCCGCCCGCAACCGGTAGGCCTGGAGAACGTGCTCTGGCTGGAATGGGCCCCTCAAGGGGATCGCGTGGCCTTCGCCACCGGGGAGCCCAGCCCGGGGCCGCCGGGCTGGCGGGCGCACAACGACCTCTGGATCGGCCGATGGGCGGATGGACGGATCGAAGCCCGGCGGGTGCTCACGCCGACCGCCGGTGGCCCTTACGGGTGGTGGGGGATGACTTGGGCCTGGTCTCCAGATGGGCGTCGCCTCGCCTTCGGACGGACCGATGGGATCGGTGTGCTGGATCTGGAAAGCCGGAAAGCCATTCCATTGCTGACCTTCCCTGTTTACGAGACCCGGAGCGCATGGGCCTGGGTGCCCGCGCTCTCCTGGTCTCCGGATGGTCGATATCTCGCCGCGCTGGCCCATGGTCCTCCCCGTTCCGGAGAGCCTCCAGAGCAATCCACCCGGTTCGATCTCTGGATCCTGGCGGTAGACGAAGGATGGGCGCGCCCATTGATCGAAGACGTCGGGCTGTGGGCAGGGATCCTCTGGAGTCCCCAGGGATTGTTCTTTGGCCAGGCCCACCAGCCAGAGGCCGGGGATGCCTCGCGCTATGATCTCTACTGGGTGGATCACGATGGCAGTGACCGACGGCGGCTGTTTCCGCCGGAGGGAGAAATCGGGTTCGGCGGCCAGCCGGACATGCGCTGGGCCCCCGATGGTCAGGGCCTTCTGGTCCGCTACCAGGGCGATCTCTACTATATCGCCATCCCTTCGGGCCAGGTCTATCGGCTGACCGCGCAGGGAGACATCGCCGCAATGGCGTGGCGGTGAAAGGAGGTCGTTCGCGAATCAGAGCACGAATGCCGCGAAGCGGCAGAAGAACCGAAGCCGGCCTGAAAGGCCATGGCCCCTTCCCCTTTCTCCCCCCTCCCCACCGCCCTCTGGGCGATGGGAGGGGGGAGAAAAAATCTTCCAGGGGGTGTGGGGAACTTTTAGCCCTCCGCATCGTCCCCGAAAACTTCCAAATCAAAAATCGGTAGTGGGGAATTTTAGGTGATCATCGAGGATGAAGGGGATCGAAATTGGTGAAGGAGAGCTCGCCCGATGGCCCCGTAGGGGCGAAAGATTTTTCGCCCCTACGGGGGAATGGCGATCGCCAGGAACCGCGGGCCGCGTGAGCATATAGAACAATGAACGCTCACCTCTCCATTGTGGAGGGTTCCACCGAGGATAGAACGAAGCCCTTGATCGGACCGAGAGGGCGGAGGTAACGGGGTGTCGCGAGAGGGAAATCGGCATAAACCCCTCGACGCTCCGGAGGCAGCAGAGCGGCGATCTGGACCATCAATTCATCGGTGGCCTCCCGCAGGGCTTCCCGACTTCGTTCCTCCGGGATCTCCACATGGAAAGGCGGTCCAAAGACTATCCGAACGGGCGTGCGCCGGAGCCGACGGATGTTGAACTTGAAGTGATCCGTCCCATCGACGCCTACCGGCACGATGGGTGCTCCCGTGCGCCAGGCCAGATAAACAGCTCCTTCCTTCCCCCGGATCAGCGCGCCCGTGGGGCTGCGCGTTCCCTCGGGAGCGATGAGCAGAACCCCACCCATCCGAAGAACCTCTAAGGCGGTGTGGACGGCCCGACGGTCGATCTCTCCTCGTCGGACCGGGAAGGCATCGAAGGCGCTGACCAAGGGGCCCAGGACCACATCGCGGAAGACCTCGGCCTTGGCCATGGGGAGCACTTTGCGTCGCAGAAGGCTAACCACCAGGACCGGGTCCAGAAAGCTAATGTGATTAATGGCCAGGATCACGGGTCCGGAGGGAGGGATGTTCTCCAACCCCACCACCTCCAGGCGCAGCACGATCCGATAGGCGAGATGAAGCAGGAAGGTCAGAAAGCGGCGCAGCCACGAGTGCCGATGGACTCGTGTGGCGGTCGCCCAGCGGGAGGCTCGTTGAAATACCCGTCCTGTCTC
>NZ_JANWXB010000258.1 GCF_025055495.1 Thermoflexus sp.
CCCAGTTTATAACTGGACAAAGCACTACAAACAGACGGGCACTGAAAGTGCCCTACTACAAACAGCCTCCAGATCGGACACTTCGTCGCGTGTTCTTTAGCAAAACACATTCACCGGTAATCCACCCCGCCCCGCACCCCCACAAAAAATCCGTCCCTGAAAACCGGAAAGCGCTATCTCCTCCACCCGTTTGACAAATCGTCCCCTCTGTGGCAACATAGAATCCCGGCATGGGCCGGGACTTCCTCAGGTTCTCTTCCCATATTCGATCCCGAGGGCCCCATCGGCCTCTATCCGCCGGTGGGGCGGAGAGCCGGCTTTCCAGGCACCGGGTTGGCGACCTCGCTCCCGGTGCCTTTTTTATACCGGGCTCTCGGGATGTTCCAGCGGGAATCCCTTCCCAGGCGGAACGAACGCTTTTCCCCTTCCGAAGGGTCCGGAGGGCTGCGAGAAGAGAGGGGATCTTGATTTCCCAGAGGAAGATCCCGTTTTTTGCGCCCCCGAGGGTCGAGGGGCCGGGATGATGACCCGGAACATCCTCCCTACGGGAGAAGCCAGGATGACCATCCTCCGCTTGCCCGGAGCAGCGGACATCCACGTGCATTTGCGGGAGCCGGGGGACACGCACAAAGAGGATTTCGCCACCGGCACGGCGGCGGCGCTGGCTGGCGGGGTGGTGACGGTGCTGGCGATGCCCAACACCCGCCCGCCCCTCGCCGATCCCACAACGTTTCAGGAAGCCGTGCGGCTCGCCCGGGCGAAGGCCCGCTGCGAGGTGGGCCTCTTCCTCGGCGGCACAGCGGAGAACGCCGAGATCGTCGCCTCCGTGGCCCCCCAGGCCGCCGGATTGAAGCTCTACCTGGACGAGACCTACGGTCCGCTGCGGCTGGAGGCGTTGCCCGCGATCCTGCGCCACTTCCAGGCTTGGCCGGGGCCTCGCCCCATCGCCGTCCATGCGGAAGGGCGGACCGCCGCGATGGTGCTGGGGCTGGTCGCCCTCTTCCGCAAGCCGGTTCACTTCTGCCACGTCAGCCGCCGGGAGGAGATCCTCCTGATCCGCCGGGCGAAGGAACGCGGGCTCCCGGTCACCTGCGAGGTCACGCCCCATCACCTGTTCCTGACCGAGGAGGATCTGCCCCGCCTCGGCCCGTTCGGCCAGATGCGGCCGCCGCTGGCCTCGCGGGCCGACCAGGAAGCCCTTTGGGCGAACCTCCCGGTGATCGACGCGGTGGCGACCGATCACGCCCCGCACACCATCGAGGAGAAACAGGGGCCGCATCCTCCGCCCGGGGTGCCGGGCCTGGAGACCATGTTGCCGCTGCTGCTCACCGCCGTCGCTGAAGGCCGCCTGTCCCTGGAGGAGGCGGTTCGGCTGACGGCCACCGGCCCGCGGCGGATCTACGGCCTTCTGGAGCCGCCCCAGACCTGGGTGGAAGTGGAGTGGGGAGGGTCGTGGACCCTCTCCCGGGAAGGGCTCTTCACTCGGTGCGGCTGGACGCCTTTCGAAGGCCTGACGGTTCGGGCGCGGGTGCGCCGGACAGTGCTGTGGGGCCGCGTGGTCTTCGAAGAGGGAACGATCCACGCGCCCCCGGGCTCCGGGCGCGTGCTGTTCGCCGGTCTGGACTCACGCTGAAAAATCGGGGAGGCCTGCGGCCCCCCGCTCCGCACCCCCAAAAAAAAGAAGGAGGCGAACGATGGTCAACCGTCCACGACTGTTTCAGTGGGATGGCTCGATCCGGCGGGAGCCCGTCAACCCGCACAACGGCTTTTACATGCAGGATATCCTCTCGGTCTCCCAGTTCAATCGGGAGAACCTGGCTTATCTCTTCGACGTCGCCGAGGAGATGCGCGAGCTGGTGCGCCGCGTGGGGGCCTGTGACCTCCTCAAGGGCTACGTGATGGCCTGTGTGTTCTACGAGCCCAGCACCCGGACCAGCTCCTCGTTCATCGCGGCGATGGAGCGGCTGGGCGGGGGCGTCATCCCGATCACCCAGGGCGTCCAGTTCTCCTCGGTGGCCAAGGGGGAATCCCTGGAGGACACGATCAAAACCCTGGAGCAGTATGCGGATGTGATCGTGCTGCGCCATCCGGAAGTGGGCGCGGCGAAGATCGCCGCCGAAGTGGCCGAGGTGCCGGTGATCAACGCCGGCGACGGCATCGGGGAGCACCCCACCCAGGCGCTCCTGGATCTCTTCACCATCCAGGAGGAGCTGGGCCGCATCGATGGCCTCCACGTGGCCATGGTGGGCGATCTCCGCTTCGGCCGCACCGTCCATTCCCTCACTAAGTTGCTTACCATGTATGATGTCCGCCTCTCCTTCGTGTCGCCGGAGATCCTGCGGCTGCCCCTCGACCTGATGAACGAGGTGCGCGCGAAGGGGATCCCCGCGTATGAGACCTATGATGTGGCGGACGTGATCGAGGAGGTGGACGTGCTCTACGTGACCCGGGTGCAGAAGGAGCGCTTCACCGATCTCAGCGCCTACGAACAGGTGAAGAACTACTACGTGATCACACCGGAGCTGATGAAACGGGCCAAGGAGCGGATGATCGTGATGCATCCGCTGCCCCGCGTCGGGGAGATCGACCCGGCCGTGGATCGGGACCCGCGGGCGGCTTACTTCCGCCAGGTAGCCAACGGCCTCTACATCCGCATGGCCCTGCTGGCCGCTGTGCTGGGCAAAGCGTGAGCGGAGAGCCGGCGATGGAATTCTTCGAGCGCCTCCACGAACGAACGCGCGGAACCCGGCTGGGCCTGTGCGTTGGGCTGGATCCGGCCCCCGCGCGCCTGCCGGCCTGGGCGCATCGGCACCCGGATCCGGCCCTCGCCTTCCTGCGCTGGATCATCGAGGCCACGGCGGAGGTCGCCGCCGCCTACAAGCCCAACCTGGCCTTCTACCTGGCCCTGGGCCCCTCCGGCCTGGAGACCCTGCGCGCGGTCCGGGCGGCGATCCCGCCGGAGATCCCTGTGATCCTGGATGGGAAGTTCGGCGACATCGGATGGACCGCGGAAGCTTACGCCCAGTTCGCCTTCGAGGTCCTACGCGCGGACGCGGTGACGCTGAACCCGTTCCTCGGCCCCGAGACGCTGCGTCCGTTCCGGAGCCGGGAGGGCCGGGGGATCTTCCTCCTGATCCGGACCTCGAACCCGGGCGCGGAGGCCGTGCAGGAACTCCCGGTTCAGGGGGAAGCCTTCTACCTAGCCCTGGCCCGGCGGGTTCTGAGCTGGCCCGGGGGGGAAGGGGTCGGCTTCGTGGTGGGAGCCACCGTTCCCCATGCCCTGGCCGCCCTGCGCCGCCTGGCGCCCGATCGCTGGTTCCTGATCCCCGGGATCGGCCCCCAGGGAGGCGATCCCGCGACGGCCGTCGCCCTCGCCGGTCCCCCCGCCCTGATCGCGGCCTCCCGCGAGATCCTGGAGGCCCCGGATCCCGGCGCTGCCGCCCGCTCCCTCCTGGAGCGCATGCAGGAGGCCGCCGGGGGGCAGGGGCGCCCATCGGCCGCCGCCGCCCGCGCCCTGGCCCGATGGCTGTTTGAAACAGGGTGCATCCGCTTCGGGGAATTCCTCCTCAAATCCGGGCAGCGCTCGCCGATCTACCTGGACCTTCGACGGCTGGTGACGTTCCCCCGGACCCTGGAGGCCGTCGCGAACCTCTACGCGGCCCTTCTGGAGGGGCTGGTCTTCGACCGGCTGGCCGCGCTCCCCTACGCGGCCCTGCCCATCGGAACCGCCGTTGCCCTGCAGACGGGCCGGCCGCTGATCTATCCTCGGAAGGAGGCGAAGGCCTACGGCACCGCGCAGCGGATTGAAGGCGACTTCCACCCGGGGGAGACGGTGGTGGTCCTGGACGACGTGCTGACCACGGGGGCCAGCAAGCGGGAGGCGATCCAGATCCTGGAGGAGGCCGGGCTGCGCGTCACCGATATCGTGGTCCTGGTGGATCGAGAACAGGGGGGTCGGGAGGAGCTGGAGGCCGCGGGCTATCGGGTGCACGCGGTGATCACGCTGACGGATCTGTTAGAGACGCTGGCCGCGGAGGGATGGATCTCCCCGGAAACCCGTGACCGCGTCCGGGCGGAACTCGCAGGCGGAGCGCGCTGAGGCGAGGCCGCTCTCCGCCCACCCGCGGCAGGGCGCGTCAGTGCCCATCCGTTCGTAGTAGGGCACATTAGTGCCCATCCGTTCGTAGTAGGGCACATTAGTGCCCGTCCGTTCGTAGTAGGGCACGTCAGTGCCCGCCTATCCAAAACGCTTCTTCGCACGCGCGTTCACCGCCTGGGGCACGCAGATGCCCAGCTCGCCGAAGCGCTTACTCACTCGAGGACTAATCCGTTCATAGTGCAGCATATCAGTGCGCCTTTGTTCGTAGTAGGGCACATCAGTGCCCGTCCCGTTCGTCGTAGGGCACGTCAGTGCCCATCCGTTCGTCGTAGGGCACGCTAGTGCCCGTCTACTTGCCCATTTGCCTGAGCCTTCATCGCCTGGGCCTTTCCACCCTGAGCCCGTCCGGGAGGCCCCCTTGAACGCAACCGCTTTCTTTCCGGAATCGAATTCCCGCGTAGATCTCTCCTGCGAGATCGCGGGCGTCCGTCTTTCGAACCCCCTCGTGCTGGCCTCGGGGATCCTCGGCACCAGCGCGGCGTTGATGGCCCGCATCGCCCGGCTGGGGGCCGGGGCGATCACGGCCAAGTCGGCCACCCGGCACCCCCGGGCGGGACATCCAAGCCCGATCCTCTTCGATTGGGGTCATGGCCTGATCAACGCCGTGGGCCTCACGAACCCGGGCGCCGAGGGGATGGCGGCGGTCCTCCGCCAGGCCCGGGCGGAGCTGGCCGCGATGGGCGTCCCCCTGATCGCCAGCGTCTTCGCCGCCAGCGTGGCGGAGTTCGTGGAGGTCGCCCGGATCCTGGCGACGGCGGAACCCGACATGATCGAGCTGAACCTCTCGTGCCCCAACGTGGCCGCGGAATACGGCGAGATCTTCGCTGCCAGCCCGAAGGCCACCGCCGAGGCCGTGGCCGCCGTCAAAGCCGCCGTGCCCGGCCCGGTGATCGCGAAGCTCGCCCCCAACGTCCCCGACATCGGCCGCATCGCCCGGGCTGCCGAGGAGGCCGGGGCCGACGCCATCACAGCCGTCAACACCATGCCGGGGATGGTGATCGATATCGAATCCGGACGCCCGATCCTCACCAACCGGGAGGGCGGGCTCTCGGGGCCTGCCCTGAAGCCCATCGCCATCCGCTGCGTTTACGAGATCGCCCGCGCGGTGCGCATTCCGATCATCGGCACGGGAGGGGTTCTCACCGGCGAGGATGCGATCGAGATGATCATGGCCGGGGCGACGGCGGTGGGCGTGGGCTCTGCCGTGGCCTACCGCGGCCTGGGCGTCTTCCGGGCCATCCGCCAGGAGATGGAAGAGTGGCTGGCTGCCCACGGCTGCCGATGCCTGCAGGAGATCCGCGGCCGGGCCCATCGAGAATAGGGGGATCTCGCCCGAGATAAGGGATAAAATAATATACGCGGCTACGAGACGCTGTCGGTGGCCTTGGATAGCTTAGAGGATGGAGGTGGAACCGTGGAGGAGCATGGCGTTCAGCGACCGGGAACATCCGAAGAAGGACAGGCTTCGCCGGCCCCTCCGGAGGCGGCCGTGGCGGAAGCCGAGGTCTCCCTGGCGGACCAGTGGGAGGCGTTGAAACGGGAGCTGGAA
>NZ_JANWXB010000384.1 GCF_025055495.1 Thermoflexus sp.
CAAGCACCAGCAGGCCGCCCACGATCTGTTCCAGACTTAATGACTCCCCCAGCAGGGGAATGGCCAGCAGAGCGGTCAGGACCGGCTGGGCCAGCAGGCTGACCGAAACGAGGGAGGCCCGGAGATGTCCCAATGCCTCATTGATCGCCAGCCATCCGCCGGCCTGGGCGATCAGACCCAGTCCCAGCAGGGCCAGCCACGCGCGCTTCGAATAGCATGTCAACGGAACACCCATGGCCCGGCAAAGCCCATACAAGAAGATCGATCCGACGACCATGGAGAGGGCCATCAGGGTGAATACATCCGTCCGCTCCCGGATTCGCTGCGTGGACAGCAGGTAAGCGGCATAAAACAGGCTGGCCAGCACGGCCAGCAGATCCCCCGCTCCCAAATGGAGGTGACGTCCGAGATCTCCCCCGAATACCACGCCGATGCCCAGAAAGGCCAGTCCCATTCCCAACCAGAACCCACCCCCCCATCGCTCCCGGAAGAACAGCCACGCGCCCAGGCCCACCCATAGCGGCGCTGCGTTCGCCAACAACGTGGCGCTGGCGGCCGAGGTCTTCAGCAATGCTGTATTCCATAGCGCCAGATCCAGCGCAAAGAACAGGCCGGCCATCAGGATCCATCTCAGATCTCCCGTGCTCACCTTCGCCGGCCGGCGTGCCAGCCATGCCGGGAGCATCACGATCCCGGCGAAGAGGAGCCGATAGAAGGCCGACGCGGGGCCGGGCACAGCGGCCCATTTGACGAAGATGGCAGAGGACGAGATGCACAGGATCCCGAGGGCCAGAGCCAAATAGGCCCGGCCGGATGGGTAAGCGTGGGGGAATGCGCGGCTGGCCACGGTTCATCCTCGCGTTAGAAAGATGAGGCCATAAGCAACTTGCTGAGGCGAATTCAATCCGAGCCGGCGGGATCTCTCTAAAGCTCCTGAATGAGTTTAACATGGGGCAAAACTGAAGAGAACGAAGGAGAGACGGGATCGATGATGAGCTGGGGCAAGCCCGAGGGGCCGCCAGAGGCGGACCGTGCGATCGCTCCCGAGCTCCCAGGCGCGGCGCTCGGCCTGCGGATCGGCCTCTCGCTGCTTCTGGGCCTCGCGGTCCTGGCCGCCCTGCTGGTCTTTGGGGACGTCCAGGCGATGGCTCACCATCTTCGAGGGTTTCCCTGGAGATGGCTTCCCGTGATCCTGGGCCTCACCTTACTGAATTACGGCCTGCGGTTCCTGAAATGGCATCTCTATCTGCGTTGGGTCGGGGCCCCGCTGCCATGGCCTGCCAGCGCGGCGATCTTCACCGCCGGTCTGGCCATGGTCCTCACGCCGGGCAAGCTGGGGGAGACGGTGAAAAGCCTCCTGGTCTGGCGATGGCGGGGGACGCCGATCTCCATTACCCTGCCGGTGGTCTTTGCCGAGCGGTTGACAGACGGTCTGGCGATGGTGCTGCTGGCCGGCCTGGGGATCAGCGCCTATCCCGCCGGGCTCCCGGTGCTGGGCGCTATCCTCTTCGGGCTGAGCGTCCTGGTGTTGGCGGCCTGGATCTGGCCCCAGGCGGAATCCTCTCTTTACCGGCTGGCGGGATGGCCGATTCTTTCCCGGATTCTTCCCGGCCTGCTGCGTTTCTATGAAAGCGCGCATCGCCTGGTTCAGCCCCCCAACCTGCTCTTCGCCGTCGGCCTGGGCTTGATCTCGTGGGGCGCCGAAGGCCTGGCCTTTGCCCTCATTCTCCACGGCCTAGGGATCCCGCTGGATCTCTCGCTGGCGCGGCGGGCCATCTTCACCCTGGCGTTCGCCACGCTGGCGGGGGCGGTCTCGTTTCTCCCCGGCGGGCTGGTGGCGGCGGAGGCAAGCCTGGCGGGACTGTTGCTTGTGCAGGGCCTGCCGCGGGAGATCGCTGCCACCGCGACCGTGCTCATCCGGCTCGCCACCCTGTGGTTCGGCGTGGCCCTGGGCGCCCTGGCATGGGCCTGGTTGGTGCCTGGCCTGTGGCGAACCGCTAACATCCGCGCTCGACCAGCCGATCGGAGCCTTCCCACTCAAAACGCTGAGAAGGGGCAGTGAGACGGTCGATAGAAGAGGATCCTTGAACCGGAGGCTAAGGTGATGATCCGCCCTTCGGCTCGACGTTTCCGTCGTGGGCTGGCAGGGTTTGCCATCGCGCTGATCTCCCTTGGGCTGATCGGGGGGATGGCCTTCGCGGGATGGCGGATGGGCTGGGAACATGGAGCCACTGAGCGGGAGCGGCGGGTGCAGGCTACGGTGGACGCCGCGATCCGCCAGGCGATGGCCATGCTGGAAGCGGGCCAGGACGAGCGGGCGTTGTCCTTCCTGGAGGGAGCACGCCGTCTCCGGCCAGCCGATCCCACGGTGGAGGCGGCCCTCGCGGAGGCTCGCCGGCGTATTGCCGCCCGCCCGACGCCCACGCCGATCCCATCCTCCGTGCTGTTGGAGGAAGCCTTTCGGGCGGCCCGGGAAGCTTACGCCCGGGAAGATCTCCCCCGCGCCGTCGAACTACTCCTTCAGATCCGGAACCGGGATCCCGCGTTTCGGGCCCGCGAGGTGGCCTCGATGTTGCGGGATGCGGCCCTTCGCCATGGGATGCGCTTGCTGGCGGGCGAGGAAGAAAAACTGGCGGAAGGGATTTTCTATCTGGATCAGGCCGCGCGCCTGGGGCCATTGCCGTCGGAAGCGTTGGCGGCCTATCGGCTGGCCGCACTTTATCTGGCCGCCCGGGATTACTGGGGGGTGAACTGGCCCGAGGCGATCCGCCGTCTTCAGGAAGTCTACGCTCTGAATCCGGGATATCGGGACACCGCGCGTCGCCTCTTCCAGGCCCATACGGCCTACGGAGACCTCTTGGCGGCGCAGGGGGAAAGCTGTCCGGCGGAAATCCAGTATCATGCGGCCCTCCGCCTCTTCCCGGATCCTGAGGTTCAGGCGAAGGCCCAGCAGGCAGGGGCGGTTTGTCTTCAAGCCACGCCCACCCCAATCCCGGGTGGCCTTCCGGCAGAGGGCACGCCGCTCCCACCACCGATCCCGGTCGGGCGGCTGGCCTACGCCATGTATGACGCGACGGCAGGCGCTTATGTCCTTTACGTCGTGGATGCGGGCGGCCGGGGGATGCGGATCGCTGTTGGAGCCGATCAGCCCGCCTGGCAACCGGGTGGACGATGGCTGGCTTACCGGATCGCCGGGGTGGGGATTTTCGTGAAGGATGTGGAGAGTGGCGAAACCACGCAGGCGGCGGGGCCCGGCGCCGCCTGGCCCACATGGTCACCCGATGGGCGGCGGCTGGCCTTTATGGACGGCACCGGGGGAATCCGGGTGCTCGACCTTCAGGAGCCTCCGGCCCTCCAGCGTGTGGCCACCGGGCGGTTCCCGGCCTGGGGACCCCACGGAACGCTGGCGTGGACCGGCTGTGCGGGAGGCGGGTGCGGGTTGCTCTTGCGGCCCCCGGATGCCCCCGCTCCGATCCGTCTGAGCCAGCATCCCAATGATCTCCAGGCTGCCTGGGCGCCCGACGGATCCGCTCTAGTTTACACCACGGACATCCAGGGGAGCTGGGATCTCGTTGTCGCCACCACTGGCGGATTCTTCCGGGCCCTCACCGCCGGCGAGGGATGGGAGATCGGGCCCGCGTGGTCTCCGGATGGCGCGTGGATCGCGTATCTCTCGAACGCCGATGGGCGCTGGGGGGTGTATCTGATCCCCGCTGCCGGGGGAACACCGCGGAAGATCCTGGATCTAGGCGGACAGCTCCCGGATCCCCTGAGCCAACGGGTTGCCTGGGGGCCTTGATGCCCGGTCGGGCGGGCGGCGACGCCGCCCGCCCGATCCTCCACGCTTCACGGCGAACGCTCCCTCACCCGGTCCGGCCAGGGCCCGTTCGGGGCCAGTTCCTGATACCGTCGATAGAAGCGGCGCGCCTCCTCCGACTTCCCCTGATTCCAGAGGGCATCCCCCAGATAGAGATACACCGGGGCGTGGTCCGGGGCGAGGACGGTCAGGCCTCGCAGGATCGGTTCGGCCTCCTGCGGAAGACGGTCCTGGATGAGCAGGGCGGCGTATTCCGTCAGGGCGTCTCGATAGACCTGAGGATCCGCGCCGTAGGCTTCCCGGGCCCAATCCTGCAGCGAACGAGGGCGTTGTTCCCATCCCTCGGGCAGGAATGTTCCCCAATCCAGACGGTAGGGGACGTTTGCAATGGAGAGGGCCGCGCGCAACGCCCGCCGCGCACCGGCGATGTCCCCCGCTTCCGCCCGCTGGCGGGCCACCGTAAGCCCCTGGCGGAGGGCCAGGGTGGCCAGCTCCGGATCCTCATCCACCTGATGGGTGAACCCCTTGTCGTAGGCTTCGAGTGCCTTCTCCAGCTCCCCTGCCTCCACATGTTTGCGCACCTCGATATGTGTCTGGGCCGCCAGATCGATGCGGCTCAAGTCCGCCAGGCGGAATCCCTGACCATCCCACTCCGCTTCCAGGGAAACTCCCCGTCCGCCCCCGCTCACGTTGACCCACTGGATCTTCCGCCCATCGCAGAAGACATCATAGATCCGGGGGATCCGCTCTCCCTCTCTCAACTGATCCAGGCCCGGGGCGTTTCCCCGAAAGGATCCCTGGAGGTCGAAGATGTGGAAACCCACAATCAGGAACATACGATCCGCCATCGGGCACACCGCGACGGGAGACCCTACGATATCCTCCCGGGCGAGATGATCGCGCCGGGCCATCCGCTCGACCACCTCATCGGCTATAGGGTCCCCGGCGATCGCCTTTTCCCTTTCCCCCCATGAATCGATCGCATCCGAATCCGCCAGGACCAGATAAAAATAGAACTCTTCCTGAAAGCCATCGGGGATCCGTTGGGGGCTCACCGCGTTGCGGACCAGATTCCGCACCCCTTCGATCTGTTGATCCGCTTCCCGATGATTCCCGGCCTCCCGGGCGTTCCACGCCAGGTAGATCCCCTGAGCCATGGCCCAGTTCAGCAGATCCGCCGATAGGGGCGGCCGGCCCGCGGTTTCATAAACCGCCTGGGCCTTTTTCCAATCGCCGCGCTGGATCGCCTCTTCCAGCTCTCGGATCCGCTCACTGGCTGGTGTGGCTCCGGCCACGGGTTCAACGGGGCGGATCGCTTCGGCCGTCGCCGTAGGCGGAGAAGGCGGATGGGCTTCCTGTCCGGGGGAAGCGCCGGCGCAGCCCGCGCCGAAGACCACCAGCCACAGGATCCACCATCGGAGGAATGGAAACCGTTTCATGGCTTTACCTCCCTTCTGGGCTCTCCCAACCCCAATGGCGACGGACATAGGTCAGGTGCTCAGCGAAAGCCGGATCGCTTTCCAGGCGGGTGACCACCTGTCGCTCGAAGGCCCGCTGGAACTCCGGGCTTCCGGTCGCGGTGCCAGCGAGATCCCGAAGACGATTGAGCCAGCCGTTGAGGAACTTGCGCTGGGAGGGATCCCGGGCCAGCTCCAGATAGCGGTTCAGTCTCAAATCCAGGTAGGTTTCGATCGCTGCTTGGGGGTTCTCCGGATGGCGCTTCAGCGTCTCTTCTAAAAATCCCTTCGCGCGTCCCACCCCCATGTTGACTGCCGTGTCCATGTGCACCATCCCGAGGGGCCGCGGAAGCGTTGCGGCCCCAGAGGCCTCCCAGTAATACTGGCGGTAGATCGCCTCGACCTCCTCCCGCGTGATCTGGCGGACATCCTGCAGAGGGAGCCCGTGGTCCTGACGATAACGGTCGTAGGCGGCCTGGGTGATGCCCATATTCGTCGGGCCGCCTCGATCATCCGGGTCGTCTACGTATCCTCCTTCCCACTTGCGGATGAAGGCATAGGCCTCCTCGAAGGAGGCCGCCACCGCTGTGGTGGCGATGCCCGGAGCGGTGGACATCAGCGGCTCCCGGAGGAGCTGAGCAGCCTCCTGGAAAGCGCTCTCCAGACGTTCCAGAGCCTGTTCCAGCGTCCGCGCCAGGAGCTCTACCCGCTCCTCAATCTGCCCGAGGCCCCTTCGCTGAGCGGTCGTCTCCATCTGAAATCCCCGCCCCGGCGCCGCGCGGACTGTTTCGACCAGGGCGATGCCCACCCGCTGAGCGGCCCTCATCCGCTCCGACCACTCCGCCCGCCACGTCCGCAAGCGCTGGATCTGTTCACGGATCTCTCCTGGATGCACGCGCAGAATAAAGCTCATCGCTTGCCTCCTGTCTGGGATAGAGGTCACACCGTTGATCCCCATTTCGATCGGATGAGGGGTTACGCTGTTCGCTTTCCTAAAGAATGATAGCCATCACCCGCTCCCTGCCCACGGGAACTCGATCGCGGAGCTCGTGAACTTACGCCATGTCCGACTTCCAGGCTCTCCCGCGGGTTTTGGGGGGAGGGGCACGGCCTGTTTCTTTCCCGAAGGTGATTGGATCGGACTCGCCACCTGAAGTTGCCCATGGCGCAACTTGGCGGCATGGCCTCTGAATGGCATACTTTGGGGTTAGAAGAGGGGGGCTATGCGCTGTCCCAGGGAGATCTGAGCGGGGAGGTCCTGTGATGCCAATGCCGATCGATGAGCAGGTGGCTCTCCTGATGCAGGGCACTGAATACGGCGACGAGACCCTGCGCCGAACGATGGAGGCGGAGCTGCGGGAGCGGTTACAGGAGGGACGCCCGTTGCGGGTCTATCTGGGGGTGGATCCGAGGACCAGCGATCTGCACCTGGGGCATACGGTGCCTCTGCGGAAGCTGCGGCAATTCCAGGATCTGGGGCATGAGACGATCCTGTTGATCGGCACGTTCACGGCGCTGGTCGGGGATCCCTCGGATCAATTGCGGGGGCGCGCCCTGATGTCTCCGGAAGAGGTGGAGGCCAACGCCCGCACCTACGCGGAGCAGGCCTTCCGGGTGCTGGATCCGCAGAAGACCATCATCCGTTACAACGCTGAATGGCTTTCCAAACTCGCCTTCGCTGACCTCATCCATTTGGCTTCGCATTTCACGGTGCAGCAGTTCCTGGCCCGGGAGTCCTTCGCCGAACGCCTGAAGAGCGGCGATCCGATTTTCCTGCACGAGACGTTTTACCCGCTGATGCAGGGTTACGACGCAGTGGCCCTTCAGGCGGATGTGCAGATCGGTGGGACCGATCAGCTGTTCAACATCGTGGTGGCCGGGCGGAAGCTACAGGAAGCCTTCGGCCAGCGGCCCCAGGTCGCGATCCTGCTCCCCCTGCTGCCGGGCACCGACGGCGTCCGAAAGATGTCCAAGTCCCTGGGCAACCACATCCCCCTGAACACGACGCCGGAGGACATGTTCGGGAAGGTCATGAGCATCCCCGACGAGGCGATGTCGATTTACTTTAAACTGGTCACCCGCTACCCGCCGCCACGGATCGCGGCCATCGAGGAGGGATTGCGGTCCGGGAGCCTTCATCCGCGGGATGTGAAGATGGAGCTGGCCCGCGAGATCGTTTCGATCTTCTTTGGGGAAGAAGCGGCGGAGCGGGCGGAGGTCCACTTCCGCACCGTGTTCCAGGAACGGGCCTTTCCGGAGGAAATGCCCACGTTCCCCCTGGCCGGTCCACAGCCGCTGGTGGATCTGATGGTGGCCGCCGGGCTGGCGCCCAGCCGGAGCGAGGCCCGCCGCCTGATCCGCCAGGGCGGGGTCCGGCTGGATGGGGAGACGGTTTCGGATGTGGAGGCTGTGGTGACGATCGACCGGCCGAAGGTGCTTCAGGTCGGCCGCCGGCGGTTCGTCCGTCTGTTGCCAAAGGGTGATTAACGTCTTTCGGATGGGCTCCCCATCCGGCGCGCGATCCGTCACCAGTAAGCGCTGCCGAACCGTGCACCCCCGGATTCTGCCTCTTCTCGTGTCGTGAAGCAGCGGGAGGAGAGGGCTTAGGCTCCGCTCAGGCCTGCTGAGATCGCAACCGGTCAACCGATGTGGATTTCCACCTTTTCCGGAGAGACCTTGCGCGATGGAAGGGAAGCGGGTTCAGGACAGCGAGGCGGTGCTGACGCAGATGATGCAACCGGAGCATGCCAACATCCTGGGCAACATCCACGGCGGGTGGATTATGAAGCTCATGGATGAAGCAGGAGGTATTGTATCCTCCCGCCACGCCCGTCGGCCTACGGTAACCGTGGTGGTGGATTCCATTCAGTTTTGCGCCCCGGTCCACGTGGGGGACCTCGTGCATGTGCGGGCGCGCATGACGCGAGCATGGCGGACCTCCATGGAGGTGGAGATCCAGGTCGAGGCGGAGGATCTGCTGACCGGGGAGCGCCGGGTGACGGCGACGGCT
This sequence comes from Thermoflexus sp., assembly GCF_025055495.1. Taxonomy (GTDB): domain Bacteria; phylum Chloroflexota; class Anaerolineae; order Thermoflexales; family Thermoflexaceae; genus Thermoflexus. The sequence continues at coordinate 8,285 of NZ_JANWXB010000384.1, forward strand.
TATTTCGTTTATGTGGCGCTGGACCGGGATGGCCGGCCAGCGCCGGTACCCCCGCTGATCCTGGAGACGGATGAAGAGCGCCGTAAAGCCGAGGAGGCCGATCGGCGTCGGGCGGAGCGCCTGGCCCGCCGGGAGATCGTGGCGACCCGCCCTCCACCATAAACCCGCCTCATTATTTAACGGAACGTAGCCAGAGCAACAACAGAAGCGCCTCCAGGCCGATGGCCAGGCTGTTGGCGAGGGCCGGACCCGAAGCCCCAAAGGTGTGAACCAGCGCGGGGGCCATCGCCAGATACGCGGCGACGCCCGCAGCGGCCGCCGCCAGCGGCCGGAGGAAATCATGACGCGCATAGAACGCGCGGGCGGCGAGCTCGGCCATGGTGTAGCTCAGCAACCCGGGCGCGAACATCCGGAGGGCCGCTCCCACCGCCTCCACCGATGCCTCTCCGAAGGCCCCCCGAGCCAGCAGCCATCGCACCAGCGTCTCCCCTCCGAACCCCAACACCCCACCGGCCAGCGCGGAGAGCGCCCCGGCGATCCCCAGCGCCCAGCCCAGATCCCGCCGCAGGGCCTCCCAATCCCCTCGGGCGACATGGGCCGAGAGGGTAGGGAGGAGCACGATCGCCAGGCTGGTGCTGATCAACGTCTGGGGAACCTGCATCAGGCGCCAGCCGTAGGCCAGGGCGGCCACCGCACCGGGCTCCAGGCCGCCGATCAGGCGATAGCCCCAGGCGATCTGGAAATACGCCAGCGATACAATCAGGGCCCGCGGGATCAGCAACGCGCCCACTGTTCGCAATCCGGGATGCCGGGGATCCACCGCCCAGGTCCACGACCAGCCCCGGAGTCCGGGGAGCAGGATCAGCGTGTGGAAAAGGGCCCCCAGGATCACACCCCACGCCAGCCCCAGAATGCCCAGGGGATGGGCGAGCAGAAGCGACCCGAGAATAGGGCCCGCGTCGGCCAGCACCGAGCCCATGGCCGGCCATACGAACCGCCGGGCCGTGTGCAGCACCGCCGTCAGCGCCCCGCTGAGCCCGAACAGCACCGCGACCAGCCAGAGCACTTGGAGCAGGCGGATCGCCTGCTCCTGCGCCGGCGGAGGCAACCCGGGCCCGAAGACCTGGCGCACCCAGAAAGGCGCGCTCCAGGCGATCAGCAGGCCGGCGGCGGTCAGCATGCCGGCGGTCAGGACCACCACGGTGGTGGCCAAACGGGCGGCCTCATGGGGATCGCGCACGGACCATGCGGTCAGCACCGGCACCAGGACCACCGCCAGGGTTCCGCCGGTGAACAAAAACAGGAAATCCGGCATCACCATCGCCACATCGAAGGCGCTTTTATCCGGCCCGGTGCCGAAGCGGGCGGCGACCACGACCTGGGCCAGAAAGCCGGTGAGCTTCCCCAGCAGGCCCAAGCCCGCCACCATCGCCGCCGGTCGCACGATCCGACGGAAGAATTCCCGGAGCTCCTCAGACAATAGGGAAAACTCCTGATACCCTGTTCGGTTATCAACTGGAGATTTAAGGGACCGAAGCCAATCTGGCAAGCCATAGCCTCCTCCCTATGGCCCTCCGGGCCATACGGAGGGAGGAAAAGAAAGCCCCTGAGGAAGCGAACGGCGTAACCCCAATGCCGGTGTGGAGGGACGGGCGAGGCCGCCCACGAAAGCCATCGGTCCTCTCTTCCTCAGTGCCCAAAGAGCCTCGGGGAGAGAGACGAGGGCAGGCACGAGGATCTGCCCTCATGAAGGGATTATCGTCCCAACAGTCGCCAGGGCTCCGTATAAAAATCCAGATACGCTTCCAGAGCGCGGGCCCACAGCGCATCCTCATGCCCTCCGGGATGAACTTCCAGGCGCGCCGGGATCCCCCGGGCTTCTAAAATCGTCGCCAGCCGTTGGGTTCCCTCCAGCGCCCAATCTGCATCCCCAGCGTCCAGATAGATCCGCAGCCCTCGAAGATCCGCTTCCTGAGCCAGCAGGAAGGGATCATAAATCGGCGGAGCTCGATTCACGCTCAGCGCCGGGCTGTGCCCGCCCATGCTGGCGAAAACTTCCGGATGGCGCAGGGCGATCTCCAGCGCCCACACGCCGCCGCGGGAGATCCCGCCGATCGCCCGGGCCCAGCGGGCTGGCTCGACGGGGTAGTGGGCCTCGATGTGTGGAATTAGGAACTCCATCATCACGGCCTCCACCGATCCCGGCCCGCCGCTGGTGCCCACATACAGGTCATCCGGGAATCCGGGCAGCACGACCAAGAAGGGTGGCCAGCGCCCGGCGCGGATCCCAGCTTCCAGCGCCTCATCGATTCCTAATTGATCCCAGTGAGTCTGATCATAAGGATAGCCATGAAGCAGATAAAGCGCTGCATAGCGCCGTGCCGAACTCCGACAGGGAGGAAGATAAACCTGATAAGGGATCTCCACGCCCATCATGGGGATCGACAGCGAACCCGTCTCCCAGCGCCCTGGCTCGCACGTTGGAGTGGGCGACGGCGCTGGCGTGGCCGTCGGCGTCGGAGTCCGGGTGGGCGTCGGCGGGATCGAAGTTGCGGTCAGCGTGGGAGTGGGGGACGGAGAGGGATCCACCACGGCTTGCGGTGCCAGGAGCAAAGCCAGGTTCAACGTGAGCAATAACCCGATGAGGACAAGCCAGTTTGGCCTCCGCATCGCAGCGGGCATCCTGGTCCAGGATCACAACCAACGAAGGGAAAGCACCTCTCCTCGCAGCTCAAAGGGCCAGGTGGGAGCCTTCCTCCGACCGGAAGGTATACACTACATCACAACCGCATACGGATAGCGGGCCACGGCATCCTCGATTCGAACCCGCCAGCGAACATCCAGAAGTTCATCCAGCCGATCCCGTGGGAAGAACCCGACCTCCAGGGATTCGATCCCATCGGCCTGCAGGCGGCCGCCGGTGATGCGGGCCTCGAAGCAGGCCACCACCGGCTGGGATCGATCCCCGTTCGGATATGTGACGGTCCATGCCGGATGGGTATACAGGCCCACCAGGCGAAGGGGCTCCACCTGAAGACCGGTTTCCTCAGCGACCTCCCGCACGAGGGTCTGGTCGATCCGCTCTCCGATCTCCATGATCCCCCCGGGCAATCCCCACCTCCCGTTGTCGCTCCGGCGATGGAGGAGGATCTCCCCCCGCTCGTTGAAGATCACCGCGCTGGCCGCGGGGACGACCAAGGTGGCGGGGCCGACGCGTTCCCTCAGACGCCAGATGGTTTCCCCGGGGCTTCGCAAGGGCCGTCCGGGCGCGCCGCTCCGGAAGGCCGCCGCGAGATCACCCCGCTGGTAATCCGCGATCATCGCGGCATACCACCGCGGCAGAGGCGGGAGCTCTTGTTGGGGGAACCACTGCAACGCCAGTGATTCCCGACCGTCGGGCCGCAAAGCGCCTCCGACCGGGCGCGCCAGGAAACACGCGGTCACCGGGTGGACGGTGTCACCATTGGGGTAATGGACCATAAAATCCGGAGAAGTATACAGGCCGATCAGCCGCTCGACCTGGACGGTCAAGCCGGTTTCCTCTTCCACCTCACGGTGGAGAGCCTGAAGCAGGGATTCGCCCGGCTCCATCACCCCGCCGGGCAGGCCCCAGGCCTCAAAATCCGCGCGCCGCTGCAGGAGGACATGTCCGGCCTCGTTCACGATCAAAGCGGTGGCGTAGACCAGCCAGATCGGTTCTGGCCCGATGCGCGCGCGTAACCAGCGCACGTAATCCATGGAAGCCATGCCATCTCGAGCCTAGGGGTGGAGGGGTCGCTAAGAAACAAATTGGGCGCGGCGGAGGGCCGCGCCCAGATCTGGTGGCCCCGGCGGGATTTGAACCCGCGATCTCTGCCTTGAGAGGGCAGCGTCCTGGACCAGGCTAGACGACGGGGCCGCGGTCTTTCCTAAGTAATCTTATCGTGAGCGTCCTCCTTCGTCAAGGCAGGGCGTCGCTGCTGCGCCGTTCAACGCGACCGTCCCAGAGGCCGCGATTCGCATGCTGGATCCGCGCGAACGACCCGATCGATCCGACGGCCATTCACAGCGATGAATTCAAACGTGATGCGACAGGGATCCGCCTCCACCCGCATCGCGCCATGGCGCTCCCGGTAGCGAACCTGGCTCCCAGAGATCGGCGCCCGGAACGGATAGCGGGCGGGATGCCCGCCCAGTCCGTTGACGAAATAGAGGATGCCATCCCGTTCGATGCGCTCATACACGTGGTCGTGGCCGGCGAGGACGGCCGTCGCGCCCCATTCCGCGAACGGCCATTGCAGGGTCGGGTTAGAGCCGTGAAGGCCGGAGGAATACGGTGGGTGATGCATCACGACAAGACGCCAGGGGGCATCGGTCGCCCGCAGCCGATCCCGCAGCCAGCGGGCCTGGCGCGAATCCGCTGTGATCCCATCGGGTTCCCCCGGGTTGCTGTTCAGGAAGAATAGGTGCACAGGACCCCAGCGCACCTCATAATAGCGCTCGTTGCCGGGCAGGGTGAAATAGTCCAGGTAGGGACGGGCTTGGTCGGCGATCCAGTCGTGGTTGCCCAGGACGGGAAAGAATCGATGGCGGTCGGCGCCGGGCCCATAGCGTCCCCGATAGGGCGCGATGAACATATGATAATAGCGGCCGATGTTCTCATCGATGGTCCGGGCTTCTCCCCGCGGGTAGTTGTTGTCGCCTGTGGTGACGATGAAATCGGGCCCCCAGCTCCGAACCAACTGGGCGACGGCCTCGGCCGCCGGGCCCGCCTGGCCGTAGTCGCCGATCACGGCAAAGCGCACGATCGCCAGTTGGGGAACGGGCCTGCCCTCTGGAGGCCTTTCGATCCCTTCGGGAGTCATCTGAGGAGACAGGACGGAAGGCCCACGGCGTTTCGGGGGGATAGACGGAGCGGCTAAAGGCGAAGGGGTCGAGGTTGCGAGGATCGGAGGGGAAGCCGCAGGGCACAACCACCCCCCTTCCCCCGGGGATCCGGAGCTCCACAACAGCAGCCCGAACGCAAGGATCAGGACCCTCCCGATCGCCCTGGCTTGTAACATCCGACCTGCCCTCATCTCATGACAATTCTGTCTTCACCTTTGCCCTGTCCCCCTTCTCACGAGGAGAAAAACGCCAGGGGCAGCTTCTGAGCTCTCCCGTGGGTTCATGGACCAGGGCGCCGCCGCCAGCTCCAAGAGTAAAACTTCCCGAGGAAGCGAAGGGCGGGACGCCTGAAGGGAAAGCTTGGCGGAGCCTGGCCTTCCTAACGGGAACGCCCTCAGCGCGCTGGCCCTGCGGGCCAAGCGGCCCGCTTTCCAAACTGGATGTCGGATTACGGGCCCTCAATCAGCACCCGATGGGGGTCGACCCGATTGTTCAGCGGAGCGATCTCCACGTCCTCGTGGATGAGGCCGGCCCAGAAATAGAGCGGGTTGCGCGGCGGCGTGTAGGTGATCCGGATGCATCCGGTCACGATCGCGGTCCGCCCGGCCGGCAGATAGTAGTAGGGACGGCCGTCGATGACCCGGGTCTCCAGATCCTCCGGCCGGCCCACCGCCCAGCGGAAGGGGTAATTCCGGAGCGAGGTGTCGAAATCGATGCCGGCCCGCCAGGCGCCCGATTCCTCCGCCCAGCCCTCCGGGCGCCCCAGTTGCGGCGCGTTGAAATTCTGATCCAGATCGTAACAGGTCCCCGGCGGCGGCCCGCTGGTCCGGATGGGAACCGAACCGTAGTTGTGCACGGTCAAGGTAAAATAGAGGAAGCCGCCCAGCGAGACCGGGATATAGTCCCCGGTTCCGGAGGAGATGTCGGAACGGAACTCCACCTGGCCGTTGAGGATCTCCGCTCGGGGCACTCCGCCCTCGCGGATCGTCAGGGTCCCCGTGGCTACATCGCGCAATCCCAGCGCGTCCTCGGCGATCGCGTAAACCGTGTAGGTTCCATCGGGCGGGGGCTCCTGGCCCCGATCCACACCTGCGTCGTAGTCGAACACGTGACAGCCCGCCTCGCCCGGCTTGCGCAATTGCACCTCCTTGCGGGGCACCGGATACCGGACGCCATCTCCTCCCTCCAGGTAGACCGACAGCTGCGCCGGCCGGTTCACGCAAACATTGATGGTGGCCCGGTCGCTCAGACCGTCGCGGTTCGGTGTGATCTCCGGCGGCGAGACGCTGAACCCGGCGATCTGGAGGGGCTGGGGATTCGACCCGCTGACGGTGAGGGCGCCGGTGATCCGGGCGGTTTCCCGATCATCCCGGGCTTCCACCACCCAGGTGTAGTGGCCGTCGGGCAGCAGCCGGTTCTCCACCACCCCGTTGAACAGGACCTCGTATTCCCCCTGGGGCCGGGGCTGCTCCCGCCGGAAATAATGGGGCGTGCCATCGGATCCGACGAAATAGATGGAAACGATCGCGTTGCGGCCCAGGTGGTAACGGATCGCGACGACGTCGTTGTGGCCGTCGGCATTCGGCGTCAGGAGATCCGGCGTCACCGACGCCGCGCTCAGCAACGGCGCCGGCTGGCAGGCGATCAGGATCACCAGGCTCCATCCAACACCGATCCAGAAACGAAAGCCGGAAGAAAGGGATCGGATCATCAGGAACGAACCTCTTCCCCTTAGGATTCTCGCTCATGGCCCCGGAAAACCAGGCGAAGCGGGGTTCCGGTAAAGGGATACCGGGCGCGGATGCGGTTCTCCAGATAGCGCTCATAGGAGAAGTGAACCAGGTCCGCGTCGTTGACAAAGAACACGATCGTGGGCGGATCCGTGCGGATCTGGGTGACATAATAGATTTTCAAGGGCCGACCCTTCCGGGAGGGCGGGGGCTGCTCGGCCATCGCCTCGCGGACGAGCCGGTTCAGTTCGGAGGTGCTCAGACGCGCATGACGCTCCTGATACACCTGGAGGGCCAGCGGGAGCAATCCCGGAACGCCATAGCCGGTCTTCGCGGATACAAAACGGACAGGCGCATAGTCCAGGAACTTCATCGTTTGGCGGATATGCTGGATGTATTCCTCCGGTTTCACCCGGGGTCGCCCCCGTTCGTCCAGCATGAGGTCCCACTTGTTGACCACCAGGATCACGCTTCGAGCCTCATCCACCACCATCCCGCCGATCACGGCATCCTGGTGGGTGAGGCCCTCCACCGCATCCAGCACCAGGAAAACCACATCGCTGCGCTGGATCGCCCGCAGCGCTCGCAGGACGCTATATCGTTCGATCCCGGGCTGGATCTGCCCTCGACGCCGGATCCCGGCGGTGTCGATGAGGATGATCTTCTTTCCCTCCCATTCGATCGGCGTGTCGATGGCGTCCCGGGTGGTCCCCGGAATCGGGCTGACGATCACCCGCTCCTCGCCCAGGATGGCGTTCAGCAGCGAGGACTTCCCGACATTCGGACGGCCGACGATGGCGAAGCGGATCCCTTCTTCCTCCTCCGCTTCGGCCAGGCCCGGGAGGGCGGCCACCATGGCGTCCAGCAGCTCGCCGATGCCGAGGCCATGGAGCGCGGAGATGGGGTAAACCTCGCCCAACCCCAGCCGGTAGAACTCGACGGCGGCCTCGCGAAGCGCCTCGTTATCGGCCTTGTTCGCCGCCACCAGGACGGGCTTCCGGGTTCGCCGGAGGACCTCGGCCACGGCCTCATCCGCGGCGGTAAGGCCCGCTTGGACATCGACCACCATGACCAGGACATCGGCCTCGGCGATGGCGATCTCCGCCTGGGCCCGGATCTGGGGGATGAAGGCGGCGGAATCCTCGGCCAGCGGTGGCGTCGGGCGGAGGCCGGCCTCCGCCTTCGGAGGCAACACCTCCAGCCCCCCAGTGTCCACCACGGTGAACGCGAAGCCGTTCCAGATCACCTCCCCATGGAGGCGATCCCGGGTCGTCCCCGGCCGTTCGTCCACCAGGGCCAGCCGCTGGCCGATCAATCGATTGAAGAGAGAGGACTTGCCTACATTGGGTCGCCCGACCAGAGCGACCATCGGTTTACGGGTCGCCATGATTGAATCAGTTTTCCTTACTTTACTTTATGCTTTAAGCTATGTGCGACTTCCGGCATTGATTCCAATCCAGGCGCCTTTGGGAGGGAAGCAGGCCAGGCCCCCCTTTCTCTCCTCTCCCCAGGGGCCCCGGGGAGGGGAGAAAAATCTTTTCGGGGCTTGAAGCTCACGGATCCCCATCACCCCAGAGGAACGCGAGGGATATTCCGGAAACCCATGGCCTCAGTATAATAGCAGGAGATCCGGGAGGGCTAAAAGATCCTAATCCATGCCCGATCCTCCGGATCGGGCTTCCCATCGCACGGAGGCTTTCAATGCGCGAGATCACCGTCGCCGCAGTCCAAATGGATGTTCAGCTCAATGCTGTCGAGGACAATGTGGCCCGGATGGCGGAATGGATCGCGCGGGTCGCCAGTGAGCAGCGGGTCGATCTGATCGTCTTCCCCGAGCTGATCACCACCGGCTATGAGTGTGGAGCGCGCTTCACGGAATGGGCCCAGCGGATCCCAGGGCCTTCCACCCATCGCATCGCCCAGCGGGCCAGAGAGTTCGGGGTCCACGTGGTGTTCGGGATGGCGGTGCGGGAACGGGTGGAGACCATCCTGTATGACTCCGCGGTGGTGATCGGTCCGGACGGGGAGACCCTGGGCGCCTACCATAAAGTTCACCTGAAAGGAGAGGAACGGTTGCTGTTCCGGGGCGGCTACCGGTTCCCGGTCTTCGAAACCGGGTTCGGGATGCTGGGGGTGCTGTTGGGATGGGATTTGCTCTTCCCCGAGGCCGCGCGGGTGCTGGCGCTGAGCGGCGCGGAGTTGCTGGCGGTCCCCGCCGCCTGGGAACAGCCGTTGCGGGAGGAGTGGCGGATCCTGGCCCGCGCGCGGGCGCTGGAGAACACCTTCTTCCTGGTGGGTGCGAACCGCGTCGGCAAGGAGGTGACCTACGAGTTCGTCGGCGATTCGATGATCATTGGGCCCCGGGGCCAGGTCTTCGCCTCGCTGGACGAGCCAACCGAAGGCTACGTGGTGGCCCGCATTGATCTGGAAGAGGTGCGACGCCAGCGGGAGGAACTGCAGGTCCTCCAGGCCCGCCAGCCCAACAGCTACCGCCTGCTGGCGCGGCCGTATTAGGGGGAGCCGCCAACGCGGCTGGGAACCCTGCGAGACGACGCGGGAAGCGCATCAGCCCCTCTTATCCTCCTTTCCCCCTTCTCTCCTCTTTGTGGGGGAGAAGGAGGAAGAGGAAGAGGAAAGAGAAGGGGTGAGGGGATCTTCCACCCCATGGCCTTTGCCTTTGCCGGGACACAGGAGGACTGGATGAACGCGGAGCGATGGCGGGAATCGGCTGGGCCCTGGCTGGGCAGGCTGGCGCGTTATCTGGATCGATGGGGAATTCATCCGAACGTCATTACGGTTTTGGGGTTTCTGCTGAGCCTGGGGGCCGGGGGGCTGGCCGGGCTGGATCTTCGCTGGGGGGCGGCGTTGCTCTGGATGTTCGGGGGATTGTGTGATGCCCTGGACGGCGCGCTGGCCCGCGTTTCGGGGAAGGCCTCGCCGGCGGGGGCGTTTCTGGATTCCACCTTGGACCGTTACAGCGATGCAGCCGTCCTGCTCGGCATGGGAGCCGCGTGGCAGCGCGCCGGCACGGCCTGGGGCGGATGGATCGCCGGCATTGCGCTGCTTGGGGCTCTGATGGTCAGTTACACCCGGGCCCGAGGCGAGGGGCTGGGGATCTCCCTCCGCGAAGGCCTCTTCACCCGGCTGGAACGCTTCCTCCTCGTCCTGATCGCGCTGCTCACGGGATGGTATGGGCCGCTGCTGATCCTGTTCGCCATCCTCGCTCACCTCACCGTACTACAACGGGCCTGGCAGGCGATGCGGATGCTGAGCTCGCCGGAGCGTCACCCGCTATGATCCGGGCGGAAGGGCTCCGCAAGGTCTTCGAAACGGTCGTCGCGGTCGAGGAGGTCAACCTGGAAGTCCGGCCGGGCGAGATCGTGGCCCTGCTGGGTCCCAACGGGGCCGGGAAGACCACGACCCTCCGGATGCTGGCTGCCCTCCTGCGGCCGACGGCCGGTCGGGCCATCGTCGCCGGCTATGACACCGTTCGCGAGCCTCAGGAGGTCCGCCGCCGGGTCGGGCTGCTGGCCGAGCTCCCGGGCCTTTACCTGCGGATGACCGGCGAGGAATATCTGGCCTTCTTTGCGGACATCTATGAGATTCCTCGTCCGCTCTTCTGGAAGCGGACAGAGGAATGGCTGGATCGCCTGGACCTGCGGGCGGCGCTGCCTCAGCGCATCGCGGCTTATTCCAAGGGGATGCGACAGAAGCTGGCCCTCCTGCGCGCGTTCCTCCATCGGCCTCCGGTGCTTTTGCTGGACGAGCCCACCTCGGCGATGGACCCGGAGAGCGCGCAGGTGGCCCGGGAGATGATCCGCTCCTTCGCGGAGAACGGCCACGCGGTTCTGCTCTGCACTCATAACCTCTACGAAGCCGAAGCCCTGGCCGATCGGATCGCCGTTCTTCATCGAGGCCGGATCCGGGTGGAGGGAAGCCCTCAGGCCCTGCGGGAACGCTTTATGGGGCCGCCGCTGTATGAACTCCGCCTGGCGGTGCCCGTGGAGGAGGCATGGGGAGCGCTTCCTCAGGGCTTGCCGATTGTCGCCCACGGGCCGAACTGGATTCGCTATCGAGCTCAGGATCCGGAGCGGGAGAACCCCCAGATCCTCGCTGCCGTGATCACCCAGGGGATCCCGGTGGTCTCCCTCACGGAAGTCCCCCGCCCGCTCGAGACCGTTTACCTGCAGATCCTGAGCGGAGGGTTCCTCAGGGATACAGAGGGGATGCCGGTGGAAAGGGAAGACCATTCCGCCGGGGCGGGCGTTCGGATTCCGCCGGGCTCCTCCTCGAACCCTTCGCTTCCGGAAGCAAACCGCCGCTGCACAACGAATACCAGGCGGATCCAGCGTGCGCCAGCTGGGTTGCGGGATTTTCAACGATGGATCCGGGGGACATGGGGGGTTTTCCGCCGGGATATTGTGGACATCCTTCGGGATTGGCGGCTGATCACCCCGCTGGCGTTGTTGCTGCTGGTTTTCCCTGTGCTCTCCATGCTCTCCGCTGAAGCGGCGACCCGCTATGTGGCTCAGTTCGGCGCCCAGCTCATCAGCGAACGGCTGTTGCCCTTCCTGGCCCTGGCGACCGGGTTCCTTCCCCTGACGGTTTGTCTGATCATCCCCTTAGAGACCTTCGTAGGAGAAAAAGAGCGGCGGACCATGGAGCCGCTGCTGGCTGCTCCGCTGAGCGATCTGCAGCTCTATATGGGGAAAGGGCTGGCCGCCCTGTTGATCCCCACCCTCATCTCGCTCCTGGGGGTGACGGTTTATTTCGTCATCCTGATCCTGCGAGGGGCCTGGATCTTCGACCTCGCCACGGTGCTTTCCATGTATAGCATCCTGATCATGCACGCTGTAGTGATGGTCGCGGGCGCTATCGTGATCTCCACCCAATCCACCAGCGTCCGTGGCGCCAACCTGCTGGCCAGCTTCATTATCCTTCCCGTCTCGGTGCTGTTGATCTTTGAATCCTCTCTTCTCTTCTGGGGCAGTTATCGAACGCTGGCGATCGTCCTGTGCATCCTGCTGGTCTATGCGATTCTGCTGGTTCGAATGGGGATCGCGCTGTTCAACCGGGAGCAGCTGCTCAGCGCCGAGTTCGATACACTGGATCTGCGGGGGATCCTGAGGGGTTTCTGGCGGGCGCTTCGACATGGAGATCCGGTTCAGCCGATCTCCAGCCGCTGGGATCACCTCCGGCAGCCGATCCAGCGCTCCATCGGGGCGCTGGGGACCCTGGCGGCGCTGGGGTTGATGGGGCTGGGGATCGCCTGGCTATGGCTTCCCCCCATCGTCCTCTCACCCGATGCTATCTTCCATCATCTTTCGGCATCCGGTTTACCCTCCTTGCGGGCCCTTGAGGGGACGGACTGGCTTCCGTTCACGCCTTGGGGGATCTTCTTCCACAACCTGCGCGCCCTGGTCATCAACACCCTGATTGGGGTGATCACCCTGGGGCTGTGGACGGCCCTGTATCCAGTGGGGTTAATGGGATTGATCGGGCTGCTCCTGCGAACGCTCTTCACCAGCGACCTGCGGCTGGGGATCGCGGGCCTGCTGGCGATCCTGCCTCACGGGATCCTCGAGCTGCCCGCGGCCGGTCTGGTGCTGGCCGGGGCTTTGCGGCTGGGGCTCACGCTGTTGACGCCTCCCGGCCCGCGGAGCCTGCGGGATCGCCTAGTGCTGGCCTGGGCGGACTGGTTGAAATTGCTGCTGATCGCAACGCCGCTGCTCCTCCTTGCGGCCTGGATCGAAGTGCACGTGACCCCTCACCTGGTCCTCTGGTGGCTGGCCGGCATCTCCCGTTGAGCGGGAAGGGGGCCGTCCACGAATGGGGGGCACGAATACACGAATGATCGTGGATTCGCGTCACATTGATGGCTTCGTCCCTCGTGGAGGGCCCACCGATTCAACCAGAGGCCTCTCGTTTTCCTTCAGGGCGTTTTTCAAGGAACCCAGAACCGGCCGAAGCCCAGGGCCGCGGCCGCCATGGATCCGAAGAACAGCGCGGCGCTGAGCCCCAGCAGGACGAAATCGTGGCGGCGAAAACGCAGCTCGGTTAGCCATGTGCGCCGCCCCACCCCAAAGGCCCGCAGATCCATTGCGTCGATGATGTCTTCCGCCGTCATCAGGGCATGAAGGGTCACCGGCACCACCAGGGGGGCGAGTCGACGGATCTGGGCCAGGGGACCGCCGCGGATGTTCTCCAGCTCATATCCTCGTGCCCGCTGGGCGTCCATCGTTTGCAGGGCGTCCCGCCCCAGCGTGGGGATGAACCGGAACGCCAGATCCATGGCGTAGGCGATCTTGTCCGGCAGCCCCAGCCCCCGGAAGACCACGCCATACTGGGTGGGATCCAGTGTATACGGGATCAGGATCGCCGCGGTGATGACCGTGCCCATGCGGCACATCTGGCTGAAGGCGAAGAACATCCGTTCCATCGTGACGTTCACCGCCGGCGTCCACCCGAAGATCGTCACCGGGAGGGAGAGACGGGCCAGCAGCCGTTCGGTCTGATACACCTCGAAGCCGCCCCGGCCGGTTAGGAACGTGATGGTGACGAATACCCCTGCGACGAAGCCGGTGAACAGCCAGGCCCGACGGGTCTCCCGCCAGGTCAGGCGGTTCAATCGGAAGTAGAAGAGGGCCAGCACCCACAGGCCCGCCAGCACCCGCACGTCCCAGAAGAAGAGCGTGGAAAGCATCAGAGATAGGGCGAAGAGCAAGCGGGCTCGTGGATCGAAGGTCTCTAGGAAACTCCCTCGCCGCCGGTAAGGCCACGTCACCAGCACGGGCTGGTTCCTCGCTGTGAAGGTCGAAAACGGATAGTGCTCAACGGCTGACAGATGGAAGGGCCATGGGGATGATCTCCTTCCCCCCTTTTCCTATGCTCCAGGAAAGAGCGCGCAGGGGCGAGGCACACCTCCCCCTGCGCGCCGTGTCCTCGTTCATGCGACCCCAGCGCCCCGCCCCAGTTGCTGCTGGAGGGCGTTATAAGCGCCGACCAGGAGCGGAGTGAGGATCGCCGCGTGGAGGATGTTCGGACCAGCGGCGGGCACGAACTCCCCCAGCAGGGCCACCGCAGGCGGATAGCCGTTGATCCAGATATCAGCGATGGCCGCAAAGCCGATGCCCACGATGTTGCCCACCGCGCCCCAGACGATCACGGAGGCCAGCGCGATGTTGGTGCCCAGGGCGAACCGGAGGGCCACCACGAGGATCGCCCCGATCAGTGGCACCCAGCGCATCAGCGGGCTGAGCGGTCCGCCGAAGAAGGGGCTCTCGATCTCCGTGGTCAGCGCCCAGAGGGTCAGCGCCACTCCCACCGCGGCCACGACGCCCGTGAGGAGGTTCAGCGCCCGCTCCCGTCCCAGGATCACCGGGAGGCCCGCCACCAGCCCGATCAGGCCGTTTCCGATATCCCAGGCCGGGAACACCCCCCAGCCGGTGAGGAAGTCCCCGAGGATGTTGCCCACCGCGCCCGTGAAGAAGCCCACGGCGGGTCCGAACACATAACCAAAGAAGACAGGAAAGACGATCGCCGGGCGCAGCGCCACCTGGCTCACGGAGGGGACCACGAAGACCGTGCCGTTAAACAAATAGGAAAACACGCCGTAGAGGGCTGCCCCGATGGCCATATACACCACCTCGCGGGTGCCGATCTGCCATGCGGGGTGATCCGCGGTGGCGAAGTAGACGATGTAGACCAGGACCGCCCCGATGGCCACCCAGAGCAGCCAGCCGAAGCCCTGGAGCCGTGCCCCGGACTCCCCGGTCATCAGGCTGGCCAGCCCCATCAGCAACACCACCACAACCAGCAGGATCAACCAGGTGAAAGCCTTGCGCGCCATGGCTCCCTCCAGATAAAAAGAGATGGATTCCTCTCATGGGCAGGCGAGGCCGCCGAAGGCGATCTCGCCCGCCCGAACATCCAAAAGGCCATCCGTCCCCAGCAAGCGCGACCGAAGCAGGAAACAGAAGGCGCAACCACCACACATATTTTAGCGATTTTAGCGTGAGGTATGGGCTTCCCGCTCAAGCCCGATGAGCGGTTTCGGTTCCCTGAAGGAATTCCACCAGCCGTTCGGCCCGCAGGAAGCGCCCGATCCGACGCCAGTGCTGGCGGTTGGCCTCCAGCAGCGAAGTGGGAACCAGCCGCCCCTGCCGCATCGTCTCGGGATCGGAGAAGACTTCCTCTGGAGGGCCATCCGCGATCAGCCGTCCGTCGGCCACCACCCAGACCCGGTTGGCAAACGAGAGGGCCAGATCCAGATCGTGGGTGATGAAGACCAGGGCGTCCACCGCCGGCGCTGGCCCAAAGGCGATGCGCGCGATCGCGTCCATCAGGCGCATATACGACCGATAATCCTGGCCCGCCGTCGGCTCGTCCATCACCAGGATCCGGCTGCGCATGCTCAGGACCGAGGCGATGGTCACCCGCTTTTGCTGGCCAAAGCTCAACGCCCACGGGGAGGACTGCGCCTGATCCAGCAGCCCCACCAGCTCCAGCGCCCACCGGACATCCGCCTCGATCTGGTCCGGCGGATGGCCCAGGTTGCGCGGCCCAAAGGCTACCTCCTCCCAGACCGTGGGCGCGAAGAGCATCTGGCTGGGGCTCTGGAACACATACCCGATGGTGTGGGCGATCCCCGCCACCGTCTGCTCCCGAGTGGTCTTCCCGCCCACCCACACGCGCCCCCGGCGGGGCTTCAGCAATCCCATGGCCAGCTTGAGCAAAGTGGTCTTGCCAGCCCCGTTGGGCCCCAGGATCGCCAGGCTGTCCCCCTTTCGGATCTCTGCGCGGATCCCGTGCAGGACATCGGGGCCATCCCCATACCCAAAGGACACGTCCTCAAAGACCACCAGGGGCGGTGCGGAAGGGGAGGCCGGTGGGATCTCCACCCGGGGCATCGGACGTCCGCGAACCCCCGGCCAGCGCCGCAACCAGACCGGAAAGGGTACTTTCACCGCCGTGGGATCCACGCGCTCGAAAAACGCCTCCAGGTCCCCCATAAAAGCCAAGCGCCCTTCTTCCAGATAGAGGGCCTTATCCGGCCGGGCCCGCACGGCGTCTTCCACCCGGTGTTCGACGAGCAACACGGTGTGGCCTTCCTGGTGAAGCTGGCGGAAGAGGGCCAGCGCTTCCTGAGCACTTTGTGGATCCAGGGAGGCCAGGGGCTCATCCAGAAGGAGGATCCGGGGGGCCATGGCCAGGACCCCGGCGAGGGCCACGCGTTGCTTTTCCCCACCCGAAAGCTGAAAGGTCGGGCGATCGCGCAGATGGGAGATCCCGAGAGCGTGCAGGACCTCGTCCACGCGCTCCAGGATCCGGGAGCGTGGCCAGCCCAGGTTCTCCAGCCCGAAGGCGACATCGTGCAAGACATCCGCGGCGACGATCTGGCGTTCTGGATCCTGAAGCAGGGTGCCCACCTGTTGAGAGAGCCGGGCCAGCGGCCATGTGCGGGGATCCACGCCGCCGATCCGGATGCTCCCCTGCAGATCGCCCTTGTAGCTGCGGGGGATCAGGCCGTTGAGCGCCCGCAGCAGCGTGCTCTTGCCGCACCCGCTGGGCCCGGCCACCAGGACCATTTCCCCCTCTTCCACTGAGAAGGAGATCCCCTGCACCGCCGGCTGGGGCCGCGCCGCATAGCGGAAGGTGAAATCGTGAACCTCCAGGATCGGCGCCATCGCAGAGTTCCAGCAGGAAGTGTTGAAGCAAATTCTATCATAAGTGCGAAAGCCACAGGCCCTTCACTTGTGAGCGGGATCGTTTGTAGTCATAATGAAAGCGCAGCGGGATCCATTCACGCTTCGCTCGATACAGGAGGCCCTCATGCGGCTGGCACAACGCATGTCCCGACTGGGCACCGAGACGGCCTTTGAAGTGCTGGCGCGGGCGAAGGCCCTGGAGGCGCAGGGACGGGAGATCATCCACCTGGAGATCGGGGAGCCGGACTTCGATACCCCAGCCCACATCAAGGCCGCCGCCATGCGCGCGCTGGAGGAGGGCTACACCCACTACACCCCCGCCGCGGGCATCCCTGCCTTGCGGCAGACCATCGCCGAATACATCCGCCGCACCCGGGGCATCCCGGTAGGGCCAGAGAACGTCGTGGTGGTCCCTGGCGGCAAGCCCATCATCTTCTTCTCCATCCTGGCCCTAGTGGAAGAGGATGACGAGGTGATCTATCCCAATCCGGGCTTCCCGATCTACGAGTCCATGATCCATTATGTGGGCGGACGTCCCGTGCCGCTGCGGCTGCGGATGGAGAACGAGTTCCGGGTGGACGTGGAGGAGCTGGCGCGCCTGATCACCCCCCGCACGCGCATGCTCATTTTGAACTCCCCCGCCAACCCCACTGGAGGCGTCCTCACCCGGGAGGACCTAGCCGCTATTGCCGAGCTGTGCGTCCGACATGATCTGATTGTGCTCTCGGATGAGATCTATAGTCGCATCCTGTATGAGGGAGAGCACATCAGCATCGCCAGCTTCCCGGGGATGCTGGAGCGGACGATCATCCTGGATGGATTCAGCAAGACCTATGCGATGACCGGCTGGCGGCTGGGATATGGGGTGATGCCGGCGCCGCTGGCGGAGGCGGTGACCCGGCTGATGATCAACTCCAACTCCTGCACCGCAGCCTTCACCCAGATGGCCGGGATCACCGCCCTCACCGGACCTCAGGACGATGTCGACCGGATGGTGGCCGCCTTCCGGGAGCGGCGGGAGGTGATGGTGGAGGGGCTGAACCGCATCCCCGGCTTCCGTTGCCTCAAGCCCAGGGGTGCCTTCTATGCCTTCCCTAACATCGAAGGGACGGGAATGTCCTCCCGGGAGCTGGCGTCCTATCTGCTGGAAGAAGCCGGAGTGGCGGTGCTTTCGGGAACGGCCTTCGGGGAATATGGGGAGGGTTTCCTGCGCCTCTCCTTCGCTAACTCCGTGGAGAACATCCAGAAGGCCCTGGAGCGCATCGAGAAAGTGGTCCGCCGTCTCCCGGTGCGCGCGACGGCTTCTTAATTCTTAAAGGATGAAGGCGCTGGGGGTTGCCTTCGGCGGCCCCCAGCGCTTGAACTCCGGTGGTGCTGATCTGGAATCTGGGGGGAGAGGCCGTTGTGCGGCATCTCACTCCTCAGTAGTTGATTACTGAACTTTTACGGCATCAACCCGAACAGCAGCTCCAGCACCGCGCGTCGCTCTGCCTCCGTCATCGGGCGGGGACGGGCGAAATCCTCCAGGAAGGCCGTCTGGAGCACAACCCCCAGATAGCGGCCCTCATAGAACACGTGCCGATCGATGAACGTCTGTCGCACTCCGATAGGATCCACCTGATCGAAGAACAGGTTCCCCAGCCCATAATGAATGAACCACCCTGGCCCCACCTCGAAGGTCTGGGCGTGATGCCCTTGGCTGCCGCTGACGATCACTGCCCCCAGATCTCGCCAGCGACGGAAGTCCTGAACCTGTTGTGGCGTGGGGGCGTAATCGTAAAATTCCCAATACTGAAGGGTCACGATAGGCAGCCATCCCTCCGCCCGCAGGCGGCGGACTGTTTCCTCCAGCTCCGGGACGCACGGCGCCGCGCCGGGCTCCGTGGGGGTGGCCCAGCCGTAGGCCGGCCCCACCGGGTTGCACCCCACAAAAGCCAGGCGGTTCCCGTTGTGCTCCACCCTCAGGGGCCGCAGGGCTTCCTCCAGGTTCTCCCCCCCGCCGTAATATCGCATCCCGAGGCTCCGGTAGATCGCCAGGGTCGCCCGGAGCGGCTCACGGCCGTAGTCATTCAGATGATTGCCGGTCAGCTCAATGATGTCCGCGCCCACATGGCGCAGCAGCTCCGCGTAGCGGGGATCGCTGCAGAACACCACGCCGCTGCGAGGCCGGGGCGGCGGGCAGCCCTCCCAAAAGGAGACCTCATTGCTGAGGTGGGTGAGGTCGGCGCTCTGCAACCACGGTGCGATATCGCGGGCTGGGAACAATACCCCATAGCGCTCCATTTGCACGGCCGTCGCGCGGACCAGCGCGGTGACGCCGGTCATCGCCAGGACGGTCATCCGGCTTTCATCCCGATTCGTCCACCCTCCGGCGGCCTGTTGAAACTCCACCGCCGGGAACCCGGAAGGAATCGGCGCCACGCCGAACCAGATGGTCAGGGGATAGCGCCCCAGATCCAGCCCTCGCTCCATCGGGGAGAGGCCCTCCACCGCGATCACCTTCAACCGGGGCTCCAGACGGTGGAAGGGGACCAGCGCCCACCCGATGCGGGCTGCCCAGAGGCGATCTGCGATCTCCGCTTCCGGCACGGGATGCACCACCTCCGGATCCGGCGGACCCCAGAGGACGGAGAAGAGGCGGATGGTCTCCGTTGTGGCCAGGAGAGGGCCCGGAAGGGTGTCCTGACCCTGCCAGTGCGCGCGCAGCGCATCCAGGGAGACTTCGTCCGTCGCGGTGGGGAAAGGCGCGGTCAGGGCGTAAATCCACGCCCCCAGACGTCCCGGCGCGCCGGCTGGAACCGGCGCGATCCAGGAGGCCCCTCCGCTCTCCACCAGCTGCCAGCGGGGGTCCGCCGCCAGCCGTCGCTGGAGCTCCGCCCGGACCTCCCCGGGGAGCGCGGGATGGAGCCCGATGGGCCACCAGGAAGGCGTGGGGGTGGGAGCCGGGGTAGCGGTCGAGGTCGGCGCGGGCGTTACCGTTGGGAATGCCGGGGGAAGATCGATCGCCCTGCATCCCATCCCGTCGAGCGCCAGGGCCGCGAACGCCAGCCATCGGATCCTCGCCAGGTAGCGCATCCAAGGGCTCCAAGGCAGATCAG
>NZ_JANWXB010000340.1 GCF_025055495.1 Thermoflexus sp.
GGGGCGCCGCTTTGGGCGGCGCCCCAGCCCTGAAAAGGAGGGATGACGGGTCAAGTTAATCCTTCTGATCCAGGTAAGGAGCCAGCCGCTTCACCTGTTTATAAACAAAGGGTTCAGTCACCGTGAGCATCTCATCGTAGAGCCTCTTCGTGCGTTTGGCGCGCTTGCGCCGCAGGTGGCTGCGGCCGATCTTCGCGCGCACCAGCTTCCCGCCTCCAGTATAGCGAAGCCGCTTAGCGGTCGCCTTGTGGGTCCGAATCTTGGGCACCTTCTATCACCTCCGAACTGGATTCCACCTTCCGTTCCGCCGACGACCCTCCCTTCCGGCGCAGAGGGGCCAGCACCATCACCATGCTCTGGCCTTCCATGCTGGGCGGTGTCTCCACCACTCCCACATCGGCCACCTGCTCCGCGAAGCGCTGAAGCATTTCCGTGGCCAGTTGCAGGTGCATCATCTCGCGCCCGCGCATTCGAACCTGAACCTTTACCTTATTGCCATCGTTGAGAAAGCGCCGGGCGTCCCGCACCTTGAACCCCACATGATGAGGATCCGTGGTCGGGCGCAGACGGATCTCTTTCACTACAATCTGTTTGAGCGCTTTGCGGGCCTCCCGTTCCTTCTTGGCCTGTTCGTAGAGGAACTTGCCGTAATCCATAATGCGGCAGACCGGCGGATCTGCCTGGGGGGCAACCTCCACCAGATCCAGGCCGTGCTGGCGCGCGGCGGCGAGAGCTTCTATCAGGGAAACCACACCGATCTGCTTCCCATCCGGGCCGATCAGCCGGACCTGCCGTGCCCGGATCGCCTCGTTCACACGATACTTTCGCGCGGAAATATGGTCCTCCTTTCCGGAACAGGATGCCGGAGAAGATCATAGCATGGGGCCGCCTGAACGTCAAACCGCCTCCCCTTTCTCCTCTCTCCCCACAGCCCTGAGGGCTGCGTGGGGAGAGAGGAGAAAACAGTGCACCCCTGAGGAGAGATCCATCGGTTCCGTAAGCGGCGTCGGATTCGCCCCATGCACCTGGAATCCTGACTGATCCTTATCAGGCATTCCGCATTCTCCCACACCGCGAAGCGGCATGGGAGGGGGGAAGCAAAAAAGGAGTCGGGGCGGACGGCTTCACCGCCCCTGCTTGCCGGGACGCGCCAGCCCAGGTCGAGTTGGACTAATCCGGCAGATCCAAGTCGGAAGGGGGAGCCTCCATCGCCAGGATCTGTCGGGCTTGCTCCACCCACTCCGCCGGGACCAGAACCTCCACCCGATGGAAGGCCGACGCGATCAGCGTATGGATGGCTTCATAACGAAGCCGGGCGGGGATTCCTTCCTGCTCCAGTCGGGCTTGCACCATCTGACCCTCGATCAGATTCCCCGCCTCATAGACCAGCACCCAATCCTCCGGCGAAATCAAAGGTGCGCTCCTTCAGGCCGCAGGCCCCTCCGTGGACGACTCGCCAGTTGCCGGAGACGTGACGCCTCGACGCTGAGCCATCATTTGCTCAAACTGAGCCCGACTTTCCTCCAGCCATTTGCGAAGCTCCTCCGCGCGGCGGCGCGCCTCCGCAGCGGCTTCCTCAGCCCGTCGGCGCGCCTCGATCAGCGCGGCCTCTGCCTGAGAGCGGGCCTGAGTCGTGAGCTCCTCGGCATGCGTTTTCAGCTCGATCCCCCGTTCCTGCAATAGCCGTCGGGTCTCCTCGCCCGAGCGAGGCGCAAACAATAAGGCCACTACCGCGCCCACCAGGGCTCCGGTCAGGAACCCGGCCAGAAAGGCCCCGAACTCTCCACCGTGCTCTCGCTCCGCCATTGGACACCTCCGTCCATGCAAAGATTATTGAGGAAGAACTCCCCCAAGGTTCTCTTCGTCCGCGCACAGGCCCGGGGACAAGGCTGAGGGCGTTCAGCCCCTCGCTCGCCGCAATACCTCAGGGAAAACGCTTTACGCTATGGGCAACCTCCGCCTACAGGTTTTGGGCTGGGGCGCCGCCCAAAGCGGCGCCCCAGCCCGAAAAAGGTTTTTTTAGGGAAAAGGACCTGCCCCTTCCCTCCCAAAAGCGCTGGGATGGGGCCCGACGGTCGACATTGCATGGGGCACGCTTTACATCAAGCGTCCGCGCAATAAACGGATTAGCGTTCGCAACGCCTGAGTGACGCCAGCCGCCACGCTGGCCGCCTCAATGGTCGGACGGGCCAGGCGTCGGCCCAGGAAGACGCTGGTCCCATGCACAGTATCCACGGTCTCCCGGGCCCGCTGGAGGATGGGCTGGATCTCCTGCTGGAACCAATCCACGAGGAGGATCAGACGGTAAACCAGGAAGATCGCCACGGTAGTTAGCAGAATTAACTGGAGAGCGAGGGCGATGATCAAAACATCCCGCAGGACCGCAGCAGTGGCCGGGTGCATATAGAGAAAGACCAGGAAGGCCACCACCAGAGCCAGGGCTGCCGCACCCAAGAGGATCCAGCTGATAGGAGGCCAGCGACGTGGACGCATAGGAAGCACCTGTTCTCCGATTTGCGAGTGAGAGACCACCGCTTCTCTATTCGCTTTCATAGGAGTTACGCCGTTCGCCTTCTCGGGAGGTCCTGCCCCTCTTCCCAAGGCCCTTTAGGCCGCGGGAAGAGAAGATACAGGGGGATGGGGCCATTCCACCTCGTCTGATCGGCCCCCAACGGCGTAACTCCCGTTCATTTACTGATTATAGCTTAACTGGCCTGGGGATGAGTGCAGATTGGGTGGTGCTTAACGATTGACTGCATGGAATGCTGTAGAGACGGCTCTCTCCCCTGGATCTCCTTTCCCAAGGTCCTTCGCGCCTTAGGGGGAGGGGATTTTTAGTGCCATCCGTCCTAAGGAAAGGAATGGGGAAATTGGACTATTGGACAGACGGGCCATGCAACAGGCCCCCTGAGCCTTCCACCGCATCGAGGGCCAGTCCCTCCCCGCGCCCTTCGGGCACCGGGGAGGGGGATTGGATGTAGGCTCATGTTCAGAACGCGTGCTGCTGGCTGGGTCCAATGGCGGGCAGGGGTTTGGGGTGGTGGGGCGGGGGGCTTCGCCCCGCCCTACCACCCCAAGTGTTTCTGAATCCTCTCCCCACGCCGCGAAGTGGCGTGGGGAGAGGATAGAGGGGAGGGGGAGCGGGCCCTTCCCAGCCATCGGGCG
Organism: Thermoflexus sp.; assembly: GCF_025055495.1. Taxonomy (GTDB): domain Bacteria; phylum Chloroflexota; class Anaerolineae; order Thermoflexales; family Thermoflexaceae; genus Thermoflexus. Next base: position 3,166 of record NZ_JANWXB010000340.1, read on the forward strand.
GTTCGCTCTCTGGCTTGCACGAGTTGTGGACATGGGCCTTGGATATTTTAGGGACAGGCGCGGACGAACAGGCGGACCAGAAGGACCCGCTTGCAGCATTCGCTCATCGGAGATAGGACGGCCACCACCTGATCGAATAGTTGTGAATTGAAAAGCTCTTTGATATAATATGCGCTTGCGGTCGGGCTCTTCACAACTATCATTCAATTTGCCACTCTTCCCCCCGAAGGGGATTTTTGGGGCGAGCAGGGGCCGTCTCGGGCGTTCCTGCTCACCCCAGAATGATCATGCCCCGCGCCGCCCAGCGGCGCGGGGGGAGTAGGAATACGGGGCGTGGGGCAGGGGCCCCTCGGCACACAGCCCGGA
>NZ_JANWXB010000060.1 GCF_025055495.1 Thermoflexus sp.
GGGTGAGCCCAGAGCTCCGAGGAGGATGGCCGGCCCTGCGATGGGTGGAGATCCGATATGCCGGCCATCTCCTGGCCCGGGAGCCGGTGTGGCTGTTCCCCCCTTCCACAACCTGGAGCTATGACTGGCTGTTTTTGAACCAGGTCTGGTTCATCAGGTAGAAAAGAGGACGTTGGAATGGACAAGCGCAGATTGAAATGGAAGCAGCCTCTCCTCATCGGCCTCCTGTGGCTGGCCTTTTTGAAAACCGCATGGCCGGCCTCGGACCTCTTCCGCTCCGTCCCTCCAGGACCGGATACCTTGGAAGTGCTCTGGGCGCTGCGGTGGTATCGAGAGGCCCTCGGGAACGGGCAATCGCCGTTCTTCTATCCCCTTGCTTTCGCCCCGCTGGGCTGGCATACCGCGAACCTGGCCCATCCACCCCCTCTGATCGGCCTGATGCTGCCCTGGGCGGTCATCGGGGGCGAGGCCTTTGCGTTCAATGTGTTCGGATGGATCGCGATGACGCTGGCCTTCGGGGGGATGTATCGGCTGAGCCTTCGCCGGAGCCGGGACCCATGGATCGCCGTCGCTGCGGGGATGGCCTATGCGTTCCTCAACACGGCCTACTCCGGCCTGCGGGAGTTCGGAGGCCATCTCCACGTGATGGGCGGCCTGGCGCTGCTCCCCTGGCTGATCCTGGATCTGGGGCGCGCCCGGGCGCAGGGCTGGCGGGGCCCTTCCCGGTGGCGGGCCGGCGTGTGGTGGGGGATGGCTGCTCTGATGCACCTCCAGATGCTTCCGATCGCCAGCATACCGGTTCTCGTGCTGGGGATCGACCGGAAGCGGTGGCGGGAATCTGTGCGGGCCTTGGCCCTCATTGCCTTCGTCGCACTGACGATCGCAGGCCCCTGGGCGCTGCTCTTCCGATGGTCTTTCACGGAGGACCATATGCAGCCTCACGCCATCGACTTGCTGGCCGGCACGGGCTATGACTGGGGCTTCGCGTTCCAGTGGAATCCCTACAGCCCGTTTCGGGCCTGGATGGGGCCCGCCGCCGGGTTGCCCCAATCCCCGCCGATCGGGCTGCTCCCGTGGGTCACTGGCGGGCTGGCCCTGGCGGGATGGGGCCTGTTCCGGAGGGATGGCCCCCTCGCCAGCAGCAGACTGCTGGCCATCGCGGCGATCGGCGCGGCACTATCGGCCGGGGTCGCGCTGAAGTGGAGGGGCCCTATCGTGGTCGGTTGGTCAACCACGCTGGAGGCGGTCTACCAGACCATGTGGCGTTGGGCCTATACGCTGAACCCCTCGTTTATGATGGAAAGCCCGCAAGTCCCGCCCGCGTTCCGGGATCGGCTGTATTCGCCGCTGCTGTTGCTGGGCCTTCTCTTCCCGATCCTCCCCTACGCGGCCGCGATCGGCCGATTCGCCAGCCTCTTCGTCCTGGGCGGCATCGCTGCGGCCTCCGAGGCCATCACCCGCCTCGTTCGCCATCGACTGACGCGCGCCGGGGTCAGCCTCGCGTGGATCCTGGAGGTATTCAGCGTCGCTTCCCCCGGCTGGCCATGGCCCCTTCCGTCGCATCCGGTTTACGAATGGCTGCGGGCCAGAGCGGAGCAGGGGATGGTGTTGGAGCTGGATCTAATACCGAATTTATCCATCAGGCACTCTGCCTTTGCGTTGCTGCAAACGCTGGATCATCGGAAGCCTGCTGTGAATGGATGGGGATCTTTCTATCCACGCTGGTTTATCCAGCTGAGAGCTTGGGTCTTCGATTCCCCAAGCCGAGTTCGGCATCTGGAAGGGCTTGGGGTTCAATTTCTGATCTTGCATGGAGTCCAGAGCAGGCCGGACCTTCTCACGATGTTTAGCGATCTCCCCCTTCACTGCTTTGACTCGCCCCGCATCCCCGGCCTGTGGGATGAACGCATCTGCGCGATAGAGCTGTCGGGCCTTCCGACGTCCTCCTTCACCAACCTGTTCCTGATCAGCGGATGGTCTGGCGTGGAGCCCTGGGGCGTGTGGGCGGAATCGACAGCGGCAGAGGCGGCATGGCTGGTCCGGAAGCCGGCGGCGTTCCGGCTTGAGGTCCAGGCTTTCCCAATGTGCCCGGCGGATCGCCCGCAGCGCATCACGATCTTCGTAAACGGTCTACGGATGGCTGAGCGGGTTTTCCCAGGTTGCAAGGAATCCCAATGGACGCTCGTCATCCCAGCGGACAGGGTTCAGAGGGGATGGAACATGCTGGATCTTCGCTTCGCGTATGCCCGGTCGCCGGCGGAGGCCACCGGCGGTGCAAACCCAGACCCTCGTTCTCTGTCCGTGGGCTTTCGCAGGCTCTGGATCTATGAAGAGCGCAAGCAGTAGAAATCCGCGCCCGACTTCCCGTCATAGGGATCAAGGTTAGGGAAGGCCTGCTCGAGGAGCTCAGAGACTCCGGCAGAGGAAGGATTCGGTGTTGGCGCTGGGACAGCGCGAGGATCGTTCGCAGCGGTCGCAACCGTTGCGGCAGCCCTCAGCATCCCCGCAAAGATGGCGGGGCCTGCGAGTTGCCTTCCCCCAGAGTCCACTATTTCGAAGCAGAGAAAGAACGGATCCTGTAGGCCTACTGGGAACGGGCCCGTTAGGTGGACAGATCAGGGTGGAGAAGGGGGCGTCTATCGAGCGGTGGTTCCAAGCCCTCCGGCAGAAGCGGGCACGGAACCGTCTGGGCCCTTTTTGCGTTCCCCCCGCCCGGGGGGTAAAATATGACCGACAGGTCATATGACCAGATGGTCACATCGGGGTCGGCCGCATGCCCCGGGCGACTTTTTTCAATCTGCCGGAGGATAAGCGGGCGTTGATCTTGCGGGTGGCGATGGAGGAATTCGCCGCCCATCCCTTCCCCCGCGCCAGCGTCAACCGGATCGTGAAGCGCGCGGGGATCGCCAAGGGAAGCTTCTACCAGTATTTCGAGAACAAAAAGGACCTCCTGCTCTATGTGTTGCAGATCATCGGAGAGGAGAAACGGGCGTATCTGCGTCCGGTTCTGGAACGCGCAGGCCAGGAGGACTTCTTCACCCTGTTGCGCCAGCTCTATATCGCCGGCATCCGCTTCGCCCAGGAACGCCCCCTATACGTCCAGATCGGGCGCCAGTTGCTGGCCAGCCGGAACTCCCCCATCTACCCGGAAGCCCTTGCTCGCGGCATGGCCATCGCCCACGAAATCTTCGAGCGGATGATCCAGGAAGCCATCCGGCGCGGCGAAGTGCGGGAGGATCTGGATGTCCGCCTGATGGCTTTTCTGGTGGCCTCCCTCAACAACCTGGTCGTGGAGTATTACACCGAACATGTGGCTTCTGAATACGATGAGCGCCTCTTGAAGGTGGCCGACCAGTTCATCGAGTTCCTCCGTCGAGGGATCGGGACAGACCGGCAGAAACATCCGTAGGAGTTATGCCGTTTGCTCTCTTGGGAAGTTTTTTCTCCTCCTCCCCGCGGCCCTTCGGGCTGTGGAGAGGAAGAGACATGGAGATGGAGCCATTCCGCCTTGTCTGGCCGTCCCCCAACGGCGTAGCTCCTGTATCAGGAGGAAGCGCAATGCGCATCATCGAAGTGGAGCATCTCACCAAATACTACGGCAAGGCGCGTGGGATCGAGGACGTCTCCTTCCAGGTGGAGGAGGGGGAGATCTTCGGCTTCATCGGCCCGAACGGCGCCGGGAAAACCACGACCATCCGCCTGCTTCTCGCCCTGATCTATCCGACCCGGGGGAGGGCCCGGATCTTCGGCAAGGACGTTTTCCGATATGGGCCGGAGATCCGTCAGGATATCGGCTACCTTCCCGGCGAGGTCTTTTATTACGAGCGCATGAAGGTGATCGATCTGTTGAAATACGCCGCCAGCTTCTACCCGCGCGATTGCACGCGTCGCATGCATGAGCTGGCCGAATACATGGAGCTCGACCTGAACCGCCGCGTGGATGAGCTCTCCTACGGCAATCGGAAGAAGGTGGGTATCGTGCAAGGTTTGATGCATAACCCCCGGCTGGTCTTCCTCGACGAGCCGACGATCGGCCTGGACCCCCTCATGCAGCGCCGGTTTTTCGACCTGATCCGGGAGGAGAACGCGCGGGGGTTGACGGTGTTCTTCTCCTCCCACATCCTGAGCGAGGTGCAGCGATTGTGCCATCGGGTGGCCATCATCCGCGAGGGGCGCATCGTGGAGATCGCCGATATGGAGACGCTGATCCGGAATAACTACAAGAAAGTCCGGGTGGTGGCCAGGGACCTCGATCCCGCGTATTTCGACCTGCCCGGCGTGACCCACCTGGAGCACACCAACCATACGGTGCATTTCTTCTATCGCGGGGATATCAACGTGGTGTTGCGCCGGCTGAGCGCCCTGAACCTCACGGACGTGACGATCGAGGAGCCGACCCTGGAGGAGATCTTCATGCATTATTACCAGAGGGATGAGTCATGAAAGCCAACATCTACTGGTTCGAATTGCGACGGAAGCGGAACTCGCTCCTCATCTGGTCGGCCAGCATCGCCCTGGTCGCCTTGCTGTATATGGGCCTATTCCCCACTTTCGCGGACTATGCAGCGGTGCTGCAGGAGACCTTGAAGAGGCTCCCGCCGGAATACCTGGAGGCCTTCGGGATGGCGGGGGTGGATCTCTCCTCCGTGACGGGCTATTACAGTTTTGTCTTCACGTTTCTGCAAATTCTGCTGGCCCTTCAGGCCAGCAATTATGGCTTCGGTCTGATCGCGGTGGAGGAAGGGCAGATGATCTCCGATTTCCTGGTCAGCAAACCCGTCACCCGTGCCCAGATCCTGACCAGCAAGCTCCTGGCTGCTTTCACCGCCCTGACCCTCACGAACGCAGTGGCCTGGGCAAGCAGTTTCATCTTCGTGGAGATGTTCCGGGAAGGTCGCCCTTACGACGCGCATCCCATGGTCCTGATGCTGGGGAGCATCGCCATTTTCCAGGTGGTTTTCCTCAGCCTGGGCCTGGCCTTCTCGTTGCTGGTGCGGCGGGTGCGCAGTGTGGCGCCTTATGGCCTGATGTTGAGCTTCGGAGCATACGTGTTGAACGCCTTCGGAGATCTCCTGGGCGATGTCAAACTGGAGCTCATCACCCCCTTCCGTCATTTCGATCCAACTTATATCGTGCGGAATAACGCATACGACATGCCCCTGGTGGGCCTCAGCGTCGCAATGATCGGGATCTCCCTGGCCTTCAGCTACTGGCGATATATTCGCCATGATATCCCGGCTGTTGTCTGAGAGAGGTTTCGCCCTGTCTCCCAGGGAGCATGAGAACTTGAGAACTCTGCCGAGCGCTTTTAGACACAGGGCCGGGTGACGAAAGCGCCCGGCTCCGCCCCCCCAGGCCTCCGAAAGGAGGCTCGGGTTGTGCGGAAGAACGGAGGGAAGTCCTATGAACATCTTCTGGCATGAATGGAAATCCGGTTTGCGGTCGCTCCTGATCTGGAGCGGGGTGATGGCGCTGTTTATCCTGATCTCCGTGACCAAGATGGCCGGCTATGTGAACAACCCGGAGATGACGGCGGTCCTGAAATCGCTCCCTCAGGCGGTCGCGGCGGCCTTCGGCCTGGGCGCCTTCGATCTCACCACCCTGGACGGTTTCTTCGGTGTCATGTTCGTCTACTTCGCGCTGATGGGCGCGATCGCTGCCGCGACATGGGGCAGCGGCGTCCTCTCCAGGGAGGAAAGCGGCAAGACCGCGGACTTCCTCCTGACCCTGCCCGTGAGCCGCTCCCGCGTGCTCACCGCGAAGGCGCTGGCCGCGCTGGTGAACTGCCTGCTCTTCACCCTGGTGACCGGCGTGGTTTCCGTGCTCGCGGTTCAGTCCTATCAGCCCGATGCGTCCTTCTATCGCCTCCTGCTCCTGGAGATGGAAGCGATGTTCCTGATTGAGCTGATCTTCTTAGCCATCGGGCTGATGCTGGCCAGCCTGCTGCGACCGGCCTGGCGCGCTGTTTCTGTGACCATCGGGCTGATCCTCGCCTCCTATTTTGCGTTCGCGGTCTCGAATATATCGAAGGACTTCGATTTTCTGAAGTATTTCACGCCCTTCAAATATTTCGACGCTGCGGTTTTCATGCAGGCCGGCCGGCTGGATGGAGTCTATGTGCTGGTTTCGCTGTTGATCATCTTGGCCAGCATCGCCGTGGTCTATGGGGCATATCCGCGGCGGGATATCTACATCTAAGAGGAGTCGCCCGTTTGCTTCTTCATAGGGCCTTGGAGGGCGGAGCCAGGCGCCCTCGGCACCTCGCTCCGCCCTAAACAAACGCCCCAGGCAATTTCCGGCAGCGCGCTCAATTCAGGCCCCTCAGGAGAGAGGCAGGACAGTCCTTCTCTCCTCGCCCCCCAGGGCCCTTGGGGAGAGAGAAGAAACATATCTCCCCGCGGGCGAGCCTGGCGAGGGCCCCATCTGAACGCCCGGGGTTTTAAAACGCTCCCTTGAGCTCCTCCAGACGGTCGATGAAAGCGGCAGGGGCGAACAGCCAGCCGTGGTAATCGGGGTCATAGTAACGGCCCCGGAAGGGATAGGGATTGCGCACGATCCTCGGATCCAGCCCCTTTGAGCAGACGATGAAGCTCCACCAGTTGCATGGATAGGTGGAATAGGGCATCGGGATGGTCTCCACATACCGGAAGAGCTGGCCCAGGGCGCCCCGCACCATCGGCGCTTCATAGCCCAGATACCCTTCCCGGAACAGGGATTCGGAAAGGTGCAGGGCCAGCATCCCCTCGTCCGTGAGATGCTCCGCGCACAGCCGGAAGAAGGCCGGGTCGAACAGGCTGCGGGCCAGCTCCGCCAGGGGGTCGTTGGAGTCCAGCAGGATGACGTCATAGATCCCCGCGCGCTCTTCCAGAAAGGCGCGCCCGTTGCCGATGATCAAGCGGACCCGGGGATCATCGAACGAAGCGGCGAATTCCGGCATGTGCTGGCGGCACAGCTCCACCACCCGGCCATCGATCTCTACCACCGTCACTTCTTCCACCGTGGGATAACGCAGAGCCTCTCGGGCCACCCCACCATCCCCGCCGCCGATCACCAGCACCCGACGTGGAAGGGGATGGGCCATCATCGCCGGATGGACCAGGGACTCGTGGTAGAAGAACTCGTCCCGCTGAGTGAACTGGATCACGCCGTCCAGGACCAGCGCTTTGCCCCAGTTTTCGAGTTCCAGGATGGCGATCTCTTGCAGAGGGCTGCGCTCGTGGGCCAGCACCCGCTGGACCTGATAAATAGCGGTGATGGTGCTTTCCTCGGCGAAGGTCAGACGCATGCCTTCGAAGGGCTCTTCGGCCAAGGCTCCCTGAGCCATTCTCGATCCTCCCAAGCGAAGGTGGTCGGTGTGCAGGGTGGTGCCCCAGGCGGTCGGGCGGGCTCCGTGGAGGAGGACCGCCAACCCGGGGAAAGCAAAAAAGCCTTCCGCGATGGGCACATCGCAGAAGGCTTTTCCCGATGAGGCGGGTGGGACTCGAACCCACAACCGTCGGCTTAAAAGGCCGCTGCTCTGCCGGTTGAGCTACCGCCCCCCGTTGCAGTTTAATTCTAATCGGCGCCGCGGAGGGTTGTCAAACACCCTTCGGTGCTTGGTGCCCCCCACCCAGGGATCCCGGCTGATCGATCGCTCTGTTACAAATCAGGGATTGGGGAGCGCGGGGCGGGCCGCGAAGCTCCCCATTTATAAGGCGAGGGCACAGCGCCCCTCCCCTTCCGGAGGCCCAGGGGGCCTCCGGAAGGAAGACGAGCGGGTGAGGCCATTGAAGCCGTCTCCCCCGTCCGTCAGCGGTGCAACACGACCTCCGCGGCAGAGATGGCGGGGATGGCAAGAGGGCGCCGCGTCATCGCCCCGGGCGAGCGGGGGCTGCCGAATCCGCTTATCCCGCCGATGAGGAGGCCGGCGGGTCGGGAAGGCGGATCCGGATGGAGGCGGCGTGGGCGTGGAGCCCTTCCACCTCGGCCAGCGTGGTGATCACCGGGGCCAGGTGGCGCAGACCCTCTTCGGTCAGCGCTTCCACTTCGATCTTCTTCACAAAGGTGTCGACGGAGACCGATGAGGCGACGCGGGCCCAGCCCCCGGTGGGCAGGGTGTTGTTGGTGCCGGTGGCGTAATCCCCCGCCGCCACGGCGGACCATGGGCCCAGGAACACGGACCCCGCATGGCGGATCGCGGGAAGGATCGCCCAGGGATCCCGGGTGTAGATGGCCAGGTGCTCCGGGGCATAAGCGTTGCACACCTCGACGGCCGTTTCCATATCGGCGGTCACGATCAGCCCACCGTAGGTCTCCAGCGCCTGGCGGGCGACCGCCCAGCGGGGAAGGGAAGGGCCCTGTCGCTCGATCTCCGCCCGCACCGCGCGGGCCAGCGCTTCCGCCGGCGTCACCAGAAGGCACGAGGTCTGGGGATCGTGCTCGGCCTGGGCCAGGAGCTCCGCCGCCACCCAGTCCGGGCGCGCCGTCTCATCCGCCAGAACGATCACCTCGGTGGGCCCCGCCAGCATGTCGATGGCCACCTCTCCCATCACCAGGGCCTTCGCCGCCAGCACGTAGAGGTTCCCGGGCCCCACAATCTTGTCGACTTTCGGGATCGTCTCGGTGCCGTAGGCCATTGCGGCGATGGCGGCCACCCCGCCCACCAGGAAGAAATCGGTCACCCCCGCGGCGTAGGCAGCCGCCAGGACCGCCGGATGGCGCCCGGCCGGCGGAGTGCAGGCGACGATCCGGCGCACCCCGGCCACCGAGGCCGGGATCCCCAGGGCGTGGACGATGGTCGGATAGACGGCCCGGCCGCCCGGGATGTAGAGCCCGGCCGAATCCAGGGGGCGGACGATCTGCCCGGCGATCACCCCAGGGGCCATCTCCATCAGCCAGATGGGCCGTTCCCGCTGGGCTTCGTGGAACCGCCGGACGGCCTCCGCCTCCCGGCGCAGGGCCTCCCGCACCTCGGGGCGGAGCTCCTCCCCGGCGGCGGCCATCGCTTCCGGGCTCACCCGCCAGCGCTCCGGCGGCCAGTCGATCCCATCGAAGCGGCGCAGGTAATCCGCCACCGCCGCATCCCCTCGCCGCCGCACGTCCTCCAGAATCGCCTTGACCTCCGGCAGGATCTGCTCGAGATCCACTTGAGCGCGCATCAGCAGGCGCCGTCGCGTCTCCGCGTCCAGGGTTTCCCAGCGGTAGATCTCCACCGGCATCTCGCTTCCCTCACAAGGATTCCGATGAGGAAAGGCCGGAGGCGTGCTCCGGCTCCGATCCCCCGAGCCGCGAAAGCCCTCGTCGCTCCGCCAGAACCTCCAGCACCGCATCCCAGCTCAGCCCCCGGGCCACCAGTCCGACGGTCAGCATATACAGAAGGTCGGCAGCCTCCTCCAGGGACCGCTGGTCCGACTGGTGGCGCAGGGCGAGGGCGACCTCGATGGCCTCTTCCCCGATTTTCTTCACGATCTCGTCGAGCCCGGCCGCGAAAAGCCGGGCGGTGTAAGAGCCCTCGGCGGGGCGCCTTTGCCGATCCCGGACCGCTTCCTCCAGCCGATGGAGGATTTGCCCGGGTGGAGGGAGGAGTTCCGTTCCATCGGGTTCCCGGTGGAAGCAACTGGGCTGACCGGTGTGGCAGGTGGGGCCGGCGGGGATCGCCTGGATCAGCACCGCATCCCCATCGCAGTCCAGACGGATCTCCACCACCCGGAGGACGTTCCCCGAGGTTTCGCCTTTCCGCCACAGCCGCCTGCGGGATCGGCTCCAGAAGTGGGCCATCCCGGTCTCGCGGGTGCGCTGGAGGGCTTCGTCGTTCACCCAACCCAGCATCAGCACCCGGCCGGTCCGGGCGTCCTGGACGACCGCCGGGCGCAGCTCGCCCGGATCAGGCCCGGAGCTCCAGCCGGAAGGGGTTGAAGTCGGTGTCATAGTCGTAATAATCCTCCTGTTCCAGGCGCTTCAGCGCGCCCACGACCAGATACGTCACGGGCGTCATCACGGCTTCCACGCCGACCTTGAACAGATAATTGGTCAGCACCAGCGTCCCAAACAGACTCCAGGGGAAGACGCCGGTCAGCGAGGCGATCCCGACGAAGACCGCCGTATCCATCAGCTGTCCCACTAAGGTGCTGCCAATGGTTCGGGTCCACAGATAGCGGCCGCGGGTGAGGATCTTCATCTTCGCCAGGGTGAAGGAATTGGCGAACTCGCCGGCCCAGTAGCCCAGGAGGCTGGCCAAGACGATGCCGCCGGTGCTCATTCCGCCCAGGATGGCCTCGTAAGCCCGTTGCCCAGCGTATCGCTCCCACTCCGGGTCCCCCGGCAGGGCCCGGACAATCCAGAAGACCCCTGCGCTCAGCGCCAGGCACGCGAACCCGGTCCAGATCACCCGACGGGAGCGGCGGTAGCCGTAGACCTCCGTTAGGATGTCCCCGAAGATATAGCTCACCGGGAAGAGGATCGTCCCCGCGTCGAAGGCCAGCCGCACGCTGAGCAGGCTCACTCCCCAGTTCACGATCTTGGCGGAGGAGGCGATGTTGCTCACGATCAGCACGGTGACGAAAAGCGCCATCACCAGGTCGAAGAAGCGATACGCCCGCTGTCCCAAGAGCGCCCTCCGCTGGACGAATGGATGGTTTGGTCCTTTCCCTCTGATCCCATGACTTCTGAGGAGGAAGAGGGGGATCTAAAGAACGCGCACCGGGATCCCGCGTTCCGCCAGATAAGCCTTCACCTCCGGGATGCGCAGCTGCCGGAAGTGGAACACCGAGGCCGCCAGGGCCGCATCGGCCTTCCCCACAGCGAACACCTGATAAAAATGCTCCAGCGCGCCGGCCCCTCCGGAGGCGATCACCGGGATGCCCACCGCTTCCGCCACCGCCCGGGTGAGCTCCAGGTCGTAGCCCTCCTGGGTGCCATCGGCGTCGATGCTGGTGAGCAGGATCTCCCCGGCGCCTCGTCGTTCGACCTCGCGCGCCCATTCCACAGCATCCAGCCCCGTGGGCGTGCGCCCCCCGTGGATGTAAACCTCCCATCGGGAGGGCCCGATCCGCTTAGCGTCGATGGCCACCACGACGCATTGGGAGCCGAAGCGGCGCGCGGCCTCCGTGATCCGCTCCGGGTGGCGGACCGCGGCCGTGTTGATGCTGACCTTATCCGCCCCCGCCCGCAACAGGGCCTGGAAGTCCTCGACGCTCCGGATCCCACCACCGACGGTGAACGGGATCGAGAGGACCTCGGCCACACGCCCGACCACCTCCAGGAGGATGGCGCGATCCTCGTAGGAGGCAGTGATGTCCAGGAAGACCAGCTCATCGGCCCCCTCGTCTTCGTAGAAGCGGGCGTGGGCAACGGGATCTCCAGCGTCGCGCAGATCCACAAACCGCACGCCCTTCACCACACGCCCCGCGTGGATGTCCAGACACGGAATGATCCGCTTGGCCAGCATTCCCGCCCCGTCCTCCGCAGGCGCTTTCTCCATCCTCTCACGCTTCCCCTTCGGCCCGCAGCCATTCCCGCAGCCGGCGCACCATTTCCGCCAGCGCCCCCGCCTCTTCCCGGGCCATTCGATACACCTGCTCAGGTGTGATTTCTCGATACTCGTGAATCAGCTCGTTTCGGAAACGGGCCAGCCGCCGTAGTCGCCCGCGGAATTCCTCCTCCCAGCCCAGCCGGTCGCCCAACGCGTCGAAGCACAAAATAAAGCCGCCCGGAGCCTGTCGAAACCGTCGGGCCATGATATGGTTGCAGAGCGCCGCCGCTCCTTCCACCGCTTCCACCAGGAGCATCTTGGCCGCCAGGACTGTTCGCTCATCGGCCTGGAAATCCGTGAAATCCACGGCCGTATAGGCCCTCAGCTTTTCTAAACGCTCTAAAATCTCAGCGCTCAGGCGGGCGACTCGTTCCGGGTCGGGTTTCACGGCAACAGCTCCCTCAGGAATTGATGCACGTACGGTTCCCAGTGCATCCACTCCCAGCCGGTCCGTTCCAGCAGCTCCAGGAACCCTTCCGGATCCCGGATGAGCAACGGGCGGCCGTTCAGGATCTGAACCTGCAGGCCGAGGGGCGCTCGTTCGAAGATCACCACATCTACAGGATATCCCAGAGCGGCCGTCCAATCGGCCGCCCGGTCGATCTCGTAGCGTTCCGGATCCGCCCCGGCCGTTAGCCCGATGCCGACATCGATGTCGGCGAAGGGCAGATCCGGGTCCAGGAAGGAGCCGAAGACGGTCGCGAAGCGGATTGCCTCATCCGCTTCCAACAATGGGCGCAAGCGCTCGATCAGGCGCTCCCGTTCATCCGGCGGAAGAAAGACGCGCGGCCGCACGATCCTCCCCTCCAAGGTCTCGCAGTCGGGCGATCGCCTCCTCCAGGGTGAAACGCCGCTCATGGAGCGCCCGCCCGAGGATCAGCCCCGCCAGGCCCGGGAAAGCCCGACGCCCGGCCTCCTCGATGTGGGAAAGATCGCCCACCCCGCCCGAGACCATCACCTGGACCCCCGTCGCCCGGGCGATCTCTGCCACACCCTCGAGATCCGGTCCGGCCAGCGTTCCATCCCGAAGCACGTTGGTGTAAAGGACCCACTGCACGCCCCGGGTGGCCCACTCCCGGGCGAAGGCGAGGGGATCGCCGGCCATCTCCCGCCATCCGGCGATGGCCAGCTTCCCCTCCCGAACCTCCACCGCCAGCACCAGCCGATCCGCCCCGAAGCGGGCCAGGGCGGCCTCCAGGGCATCCGGGTTCCGCACCGCCATCGTCCCCACCACAGCGCGCTCGACGCCCAGCTCAAAGGCTCGCTCCAGATCCTCCAGGGTGCGCAATCCGCCGCCCAGCTGCACCGCCAGCGGCGTCTCGCGGACCAGGCGGGCGATCCAGGCGGCGCTGGCCCCGCCGGTTCCGAAGGCGCCGTCCAGGTGGACGACGTGGAGCCAGCGGGCCCCCGCCGCCGCCCACCGGAGGGCCTGCTCCAGCGGGTCGATCTCATACACGATGCGGCGCCGGGGATCGCCCTGGACGAGCCGGACCACCTGGCCCTGCAGGAGATCTAAAGAGGGGATAAGTTCCAACGCCATGGGTTTCCTCAGGAGAGTTACGGGAAATTCAGACCATCATCCCTGCGGCGTTGTCCATTCGACTTCGGACAGACCGGCTGTGCTCCAGGCCCCTAAGCCTTCTACGTATTTGAGGACCAACCCCTCCTCGCGGCCCTCCGGGTTGCGGGGAGGGGGGAATTCGGTCTTTTCCACGGCCGGGATCCCGCCGATAGCCACCACGCCGGGCGGGGAACGCTCCGGCTTTGGATCCCCCTACAGCCTACCACCTCCATCCATTCGTGTATTCGTGCCCCATTCGTGGACGGCCCCCCGCCCTCGAAGGCTCAGGAAGTTCCTCAGGATCTGTTCCCCCACGCGATGGCTTTTCTCGGGGTGGAATTGCACACCCATCACAGGCCCTCGCGCGACCATCGAAGCATATCGGATCCCGTAGACGGTCGTGGCGATCCCATCCGCCGGATCCTCCGGCTCGCAATAATAGCCGTGGACGAAATACACATACGCCCCGTCGGGCACGCCGTGGAGCAGCGGATGGCTTCCCGTGTGCTCCAGACGGTTCCAGCCGATCTGGGGCACCTTGCCGGCCTCGGGGGGGAAGCGGCGCACCCGCCCGCGCAACAGCCCCAGGCCCGGATGGCAGCCCATTTCTTCGCTTTCCTCAAAGAGCAACTGCATCCCCAGGCAGATGCCCAGGAGGGGGATCCCGGCGACGACGGCCCTCTTCAGCGGCTCGATCCATCCCCGCGCTGCGAGCCCGGCCATCCCATCGCCGAAGGCGCCCACCCCGGGCAGCACGATCTTCTCGGCCCACTCCAGGTCTTCCGGCTGTTCCTGCAGACGCACCTCCGCCCCAAGACGCCGGAACGCACGGACCACATTCCCCAGGTTCCCGATTCCGTAGTCAATCACCAGCACCCGTGTCATCTAGACTCCAGCCGAAAAGTTTCCCTTATTTTACTGGGCTCCAGACTAACTTGCGATTTCTTTATCGGGGAAGGCTTGGTGGCAGGCGGGGCTGCTGAAAGCAGCCCTCATGGGGTCTTTCGGGCCCCGGGGACAGGGAACCCCGGGGAAAGGGTCCCTCCCATCGGCGAGAGCGATCCCTGGATCGCAACCGGGATAAGCCGAATAAAAAGCGGGGGATGAACGTCTGGTCCATCCCCCGCGCAACAACCTGGAGGGGAGCGATCGGCTTTACGGCGCCCGGGCCTGGGGTCGCTGAAGGGCCTGGATCGCCTTCAACTGGGCCTGACGGGCGTAATTGATGGACTCCGACAGCAACCGCATGGCCTCCTGCGGGTTGTGGAAGCCCAGCGAGTTCTCGACAGCGACGAAGTCCCAGCGCATATGGGCCTTGCGGAACAGCGTGCGGGCTTCCTCCGCCAGCTTGGGATCCGCGTTGGGGTTGTCCTTGATGGCCTTGAGGGCCTCGATCGCCTCCACCAGCGCGTTCTCCGCCGCGTCCTGAAGCCCCTTCGTGGTCGTCTGGATGATCTCCACCCGCTTGCGGATGAAGGCGAGGTCCAGGTGGCACGTGCCGCAGGCCTGCTCCATACGATACCAGGGGCTGGCGGCTTGGTGGGAGGTGTATTTGATCCCGCCTTCGATCACGAAGGGCATGTGGCAGTCCGCACAGGTCACCCCCGCCAGGTAGTGGGTGGAGTCGGCGGCGTAAAGCTCATACTCCGGATGCTGGAACTTCACCAGCGGCACGCCGGTGGAGGGATGGGTCCAATCCGCGAACTTCCGCTCGTTGTAGTAGGCCTCGATGTCCTCGAAGCGGATGCCTTTGTCCCACGGGAAGACGAGATAGTCCTTCGGCTCCTTGGCGAAGTAATACTCGGAATGGCACTGGGCGCAGGTCAGGTTGCGCAGCTCCTGGCGGGTCAGCTGATTGACGTCCTTCCCGAGCTTCTGCAGCGCCTCCACCAGCGCCACCTGCTTGATGACGGGCGCCATGGTCTTCGGATCGTGGCAGTTGGCGCAGGAGACCGGATATTTGATCCGCTTCTGCAGTTCCTCAAAGGGCGTGGCGTAGAACTGGGCGGGGCCCATCTCCGCCATCACGATGGGGGCGTCCGCTGCCTTGCAGGCCCAGCAGGATCCGGGGGATGTGCCGCCCCGGCGCTCGGCCAGCTTCGCCCGGCGCTTCGATTTCACCACATCCTCATAAGAATACGCGTGGCCCCGGTCTTCTCCCCACTCCACAGCGAACAGGTGGCCCTCCCAGAGCACTTTCAGGCGCGGATCTTCATCCAGCTTCTCAAAGGGAACCGAGCCCGCGTAGAGGGTCTTCCTTCCCTCCTTGGTGCGCAGCCAGGCCTCATACTCCCGTGGGAAGGCTTGCCCCCAGACCGCGGGGTTCACCTCGTTCTCCGGGATGGTCACCGGGCGGACCACCTCCAGGCGGGGCCCGCGCAGCTGCACGATCAAAAGGGCTAGGGCAAGGCCAAGCACGACGACCAAGATCACAAAGCCGGTGATTTGCAGCCACAGAGGGGGCATCCGCTGGAACATGCTTTACCTCCTTTCAGGCAGAGTGCCGAAGGCAATGGAACGCCGTTCGCCATGGGCAACCGTGCGGTGGCAATCGAAGCAAAAGCGCTCCCCTCCCATCAATCCGCTCTGGGTGGCCACCGTATTGAAATGGCAACGCACACAGTTCGATTGCACGATCTGCCGGGTCAGGCCATCGGCATAAATCTGCGGGGGGATCTGATAAGTGGTGTAGAAGTAGACATGCTGAACGCCCTTGAGGAATTTGACACCCCACTTGGCGGGGAAGGCATGGGGGGTGTGGCAGTCATTGCAGACAGCGACCCGGCGATGTGTGGCGTGGAACCACCCTTCGTAGGCGGGGTTCATAACGTGGCAGTTGTTGCAGGCTTCCGGCTGATCCGAAAGATAAGCCCCTAGGCCCTGAGGGTTCAGCAGAAGCCAGCCTAGCCCGGCCACGATGAGAACCCCCACCAGCCCGCCGATCCCCCAGTAGACCGTGGTCCGCATCGCGCATCGCCTCCTGGACAGATGCCGGCCCCGTTGGGCGGCCTCCAGTTGACCGGGAGACCCCTTCGAGTAATACAACGCAATTCAATTTTATCGAAGATCCCGAGGCTTAGGTAAGTGAAAGCCATCATATCGTCGTTCTGAGCAAAAATTGGACGCTCGGGTCCGGAATGGGAGGGCCCTGGCGCATCTTCACCGGACGGATGGAGCCTTCCGCAAAGCGAATACGGAACGCCTAGTGTTTTGTCCAGTGATCAACTGGGGATTGGAGGAACCGAAGCGAGTCCGGAAGGC
>NZ_JANWXB010000066.1 GCF_025055495.1 Thermoflexus sp.
GATTGGGATCCTGGTGGAAGCCACCTGGGAGGGCATCGCCCGGGATCTCACGCCCGAGCGAATGCGCCAACATCTGGGCGTGGACCCCGGGGCGTTCGAGGCGGAGTTCCTGCGGTGGTGGCAGGGCCGGCGGTAGGCCGCCGCCGGAGGCCCCGCGGGAATCGCCTGGAAAACCGGAGCAGAGGGGGCTGCGGCGGCAGCCCCCTCGATGCTGGCCTGGCGCTCTCCGCGCAGAGCTTCCGGATTCCGACGCTGGATCCTCGGGAGGCCCGGCAACGCCTGAAACAGGTATGGGGCTCCGGGGCGATCTCCCGCGAGCTGCACAGCACGGATGGTGGGTCATCCTACCTGGGCGAGCCGGGTTCCAGAATCCCTTCATCCTTAGCCTGGGGCCAAGATCGGAGGTCTACATGAACGGGTGGCTTCGCGGGTTGCTGATCGGAATAGGGATTCTCACCTTGCTGATCGGCGCCTGCCTGGGGGGCATCGCCATCGGTGCCATGCTGTCCCGCGAGGATGGTCTCGCTCGCCGGATCATGCTTCCTTCTCCCACACCGACGCCCACCCCGACGGCTACACGGACCCCCACTCCGTCCCCTACGCCCTCACCGACCGCCACCCCCTTGCCGCCTCCTGCCCCGAGACCGACGTCCCCGTCGCCTGGGCAGGAAGGTGGCACCACGGCCACCGAGGCGCTCCCGGATCTCCCCGATCCCGATCTCGAGGTCCTCGCCAAAGGACTGGCACCGCAAGCCCGACGGTTCCTGACCCCGGACGATCGCCGACCCCGCGTTCAGATGGCCCTTCGGGTGGAGCCGGAGGCCCGGCGGCTGCGGGGCCGCCTGCGGCTGACCTACTGGAACCGGGAGAGGGCGCCTCTGACCGCTCTGTGCTTCCGCGCCTTCGCCAACGCCCGGTCCTCCGGCGGCAGTCGACTGGAGGTGGGAGAGGCGCGGATCGCGGGGCAGATCACCCGGCCGATCTGGAGTCCAGACCGCACGGCCCTCACCCTGACGCTCCCCTCGCCGTTGCCGCCCGGTGGGCAGGTGGAGGCGGAGCTGCTCTTCACCACGACGGTGGGAACCCGGACGACGGGCTACGGCCTGATGCGGGCGCATCCGGACGGGCGGATGGTGGTCTACTACGGTTATCCGGAGGTGGCGCGGGTGGAGGACGGGCGCTGTGTCCTGGACCCACCGTGGGAGAACGGGGATCTCCACCAGGCAGAGGCCGCCCACTTCTGGATCCGCCTGGCAGTCCCGGAAGGGATGGAGGCGGCGGTCAGCGGCGTTGAGAGCGCTTCCCGGGGGGAGGTCCGGGAGATCGCCGCGCCCTTCGCCCGGAACGTGGTGATGGTGATCGGCCCCATGGACCGGCAGGAGCTGGAGCGCGAGGGCTTCCGGGTGAACGGCTTCTTTGTCCGGGCCGATCCCGGGCAGGCGGAGGCGGCGCTGGAGACGGCCGCGGATGCCTTGGTTCGCTTCAGCGAGGTTTTCAGCCCCTATCCCTTCCCGGAGCTGGATCTGGTGGAAGTCCCCCTGAGCGGAGGGGCGGCCGGCGTGGAGGCGAGCGGATTGGTGATGATCGGGGAGGAGATGTTCAGGATG
Organism: Thermoflexus sp.; assembly: GCF_025055495.1. GTDB lineage: Bacteria > Chloroflexota > Anaerolineae > Thermoflexales > Thermoflexaceae > Thermoflexus. The sequence continues at coordinate 1,608 of NZ_JANWXB010000066.1, forward strand.
GGCGATCTGGGAGCGCTGTTCGGCGGCGACGGGATCGACATTCTGGAGTTCGTGATCGTCCACGAGGTCGCCCATCAATGGTGGTATGGGATAGTGGGGAACGACGCCCATCGGGAGCCCTGGCTGGATGAGGGGTTGACGAACTGGTCCACCATGTTCTGGATCGAAAGGGTGCGAGGGAAGGCAGCGGCCGAGGCCGCCTGGGACGCGCTGGTGCTGTTGCCGTATCGCATTCGTCTGATGGAAGGGGATCTCCCGCTGAACCTTCCGGCAGAGCGCTATTCCCAGATGGACTACGTGGCGGTTGTATACGGCAAGGGCGCGTGGATGTTCGAGGTCTTGCGGAGGGAGATGGGCGAGGAGCGGTTCCTGGTGTTTCTGCAGCGGTATCTGGAGCGGCACCGGTTCGGGTGGGCGACGGGGGATTCGTGGAGGGCGGCCCTGGCCGAAATCTGGGGGAAGGAACGGGCGGAGGCTTTCTACCGGAAATGGGTAGAAGGAACAGGGATCACATCGGCGGATCTGCCCCGTGGGGGTCCTTTGACGGAGATGCTGGCGGACCCGAACATCGGGGAGCTGATGCGGATGTTGCTCCGGATGCTGATGGAAGCCCAGCCGTAATCGATAACGCGGGCGATGCATTCGACGCCCTTTGCGCGAACGAGGGCTCCCTCCGGGGATTGGGGGGGCTGGCAGGCCGTCGAAAGCGGTCCGCCAGCCCCTTTTTTTCCCTACAGCCCTCACGGCTGAAGGAAAAGAGGGGAAGGGCTTCATCGCCAAGGGCGCGCCGTGTCCCTGCGAGTGGAACGCACCGCGAGCCTTTGATAGATACGCCGCAGAATTTGGACCCGGCCTTCGGATTTTAGGGACCTGATTTGTAGCCAATTTCACGAATTGTGGTTAGCATAAATAAGCTCGTGAGAACCTCGAGGAAGGAGGCCGATCATGCGACGGATGATGGTGGGATTGGGGGTATTGTTGGCGCTGGGCCTCCTGCTGGCCGCCTGCGGCGGAGGGGGCGCTACCGGCGAAGCGCCGGGCATCGTCATCGAGATGGGAGACATGTACTATAAGCCGAACACCCTGACGGCGAAGCCGGGCCAGACCTTGCAGATCACGCTGGATAACCGGGGAAGCCTGGAGCACAACTTCGTGCTCTATGATGCCGATGGGAAGACGGTTCTGGTTGAAAAAGACGCCATTCAGCCTGGCCAGAAATTGAACCTTTCCCTGAAGGCGCCGGATAAGCCGGGGACGTATCAGTATGTCTGCACCGTGCCCGGGCACAAGGAGGCCGGGATGGTCGGAACGCTGACGGTCCAGCCCTGAAGGAGTCCGCGGGGCGACGCCTTCCCACTGCGTAGGGGTGATCGGGTTGGGGAGAGCCAAGCGGCCAGCTCGGCCCCGGAGGATCAAACCGCTAGGGGGCTCGTTCAGGGCCTATCCCACGGCTGCGTGAGCATCGCATAAAGAAGCAAGCGCGCAGGGGCGGGCCTGAAACCCGTCCCTGCGCGCCGAGCGGGCAAGGCGATGCGTTTCAGAGGGATCCGCCTCAAGCGAACAGCACATACTGGCGCAGGAACGCCAGCACCTCCTCGTAGAAGGCCGCAACGGTCTCCGCACGGCGCCAGCCGTGTCCTTCCCCCGCGTAGATCCGATAAACGTGGGGAACCCCTCGCCGGCGCAGGACCTCAACAATCGCCTCCGCTTGGTTCGGCGGCACCACCCGATCCTCGGCGCCCTGGAAAATGGCGATCGGATCCTGGATCCGGTCTGCGTGGAAGATCGGCGACCACTCTCGGTAGCGCGCTGCGGCCTCCGGGAGCGGCCCGACCAGGATGTCCAGATAGCGGGCCTCGAATTTATGGGTTTCGGCGGCGAGGGTGAACAGGTTGGTAACGCCGTAGAGGCAGATCCCGGCCCGGAAGAACCCCGGATAGCGGATCAGCGCGTTGAGGACCGTGTAGCCGCCGGCGCTGCCGCCCATAATCACCAGCCGTTGCGGATCCGCCAGGCCCCGTTCCACCAGCGCCTGGGCCCCACCGACGGCATCCTCCACATCCAGCAGTCCCCATCGCCCGTTCAGCGCCTCGCGATACGACCGGCCGTAGCCGGTGCTTCCCCGGTAATTCACCTCCAGGTAAGCGAAGCCCCGGGTGGCGAAGAACTGAGCGTCCGCGTTGTAGGTGGCAACCCGCTGGGAGGTCGGGCCGCCGTGGACGCTGATGATCGCTGGCGGAAGGCCAGATCCCTCGATCCCAGGGGCGGTCGGCGGATAATACAGACCGTGGACGGCAGTGCCATCGGAGGCCGTCCACTGGATCGGGCGGGGGATGGACAGATGATCTGGCGGGATCCGTTCCGCGCTGGAGAAGCGGTGGACCTGAAGGCGGCCGTCCTCATAGGAGACGATGCGCGGAGGGATCACCGGGGAAGCGGCGATCATCGCCAAGGCCTCGCGGTCCGGCGCGACGGTCAGCTGCTCGAACCAGGTGTAGGGGCCCAGGTCCAGGCGGGCGATTTCCCCTTTCAGGTTCACGACCTCCAGTGAGGCGAAGGCGTTTTCGTTGCGCCGGTAGAAAACGCGATCCCCTCGCGGGCTCCAGCCGTAAACCCGAAGGCCGTGGACCCAGGCGGGCGGGGCGAGGGTGGTGCCCTCCACCAGGATCCGGCGCGCGCCGGTTTCCAGATCCAGCGCCACCAGGGCGTCCCACTCCCCCTCCGTGAGGATATAGCTCAGGAAGCGGCCATCGGGGGAGAAGGCGGGCTGAAAGACGGGCGTGCGGTCATCGCCGGCGATGGTCTCGATGGAAACCGGTCGGGGCGGTGAGCCCTCCAGACGGGCGAGGCGGAGCCGCGTCCCGTCCCAGGGCATGTTCGGATGATCCCATTCGATCCATGCGATGCGTGTTCCATCGGGGTGCCAGACCGGCTGCATGTAAAAATCAGCGCCCTCGGCGACCTTCTGGGGCCAGAGCCTCCCCTCCGCGTCGACGAGGGCCAGGACGTCCGTCTGGCCGTCGGAGTGAACGTAGATGACCCAGCGTTCATCCGGGGAGAGAGCCGGGGAGGCGGCGTTGCCGAAGGGCGGTGTGATCGGGCGCGGGAGCCCGTGGGCGAGGGGCAGGCGGTAGAGCCGGCCGTTCTCGCCGACGAAGATCACGGCCTCGCGGCCGGCGGTGAACTCGCCGCCGCCGTAGGCGAGGCGGGCGCGGACGGATCCGGAGTCCGTGAGGTCCCGGGGGGCCTCATCCAGCGTGCGGGTCACTAGGACCCCGCGGCCGGATCGCTCCTCGCGCCAGATCAGCGTCTGCCCCGTGCGATCCCATAGGACATCGGTCAGGCGGATCGAGGCCGCCATCCGGTCGGGCGTGAGGGGGCTGGGCCAGAGGCCGTAGGGGAGCTTGCTTGGATCGCTCATCGGTTGCACCTCCTTGTCCGATGTGCATGCGGCTCGAAAGCCGATCCGCTGGGTTCTGGAGACGTTTGCGCTCCGAATCGGAACGTAGCGCTTCTTTATAATCCTGGCTCTGAAGAAGGACAAGCCGTGCATGTTTTTGCCCGACTTGAACGGATATTGGGATGGATCTGGTGAGGCTCCAGTAAAGCGAAGCCAGGGTGGGGGCCACCACGAAGATCACGAAGCCGACGATCCATGGCGCGGCGAAGGCATACCCGGCGAACACATCTTGCTGACGGATCCGGCCCCATCCCCGCCACCGGGCGATCAGACGCGCCAGCGCTCCTGTAGCGATGCTGGAGCCGATGATGAAGAGAACCGTCCCACCTGCCCATAATAGTGTGTAAAGATACGCCCCAGGCATGGCTCGCCTCCTGAACGAGTGAGAGGAAGACACCTTCCTCCCACCCGCTTCCTCTGAGCGGGAAATATCCGCCTTACGGGATCCGGCCGGCCTCCCGCAGAACCTGGGTATATTCTTCCTGGATGTTGCGCAGTGTGGTGTCCAGATCTTGCTGATCTGTGAAGTAGACGGACATCCGCCTGGGAAGAGGGGGATTTTTGTCGAGTGGGCTGGTGAGACCACCGAAGCGGCCTCACTGACCCACGGAAATCCCAGAGAAGCAACCTCCGCTGGTGATCAGCAGCTGGGTTCAACCTGCCAGACGCTTCGCCAGCTCCACGGCTCCCCACAGCGCAACCCGGGTGGATGGAGGCATCCGTCGAATCCGATCCGGCGAGTGAAACAATTCCCCACCTACCCGGGATGCCCCCCGCTGATGCACCAAGGCCCGGCGCAGGG
>NZ_JANWXB010000156.1 GCF_025055495.1 Thermoflexus sp.
CTATCTGGAGCGCCTAGCCCAGGTGACCCCAGAGGACGTGCAGCGGGTCGCTCGCACATATCTGACGCGCACGAACCGAACGGTGGGCTGGTATTTGCCCCGTGCATAGGATGCAGGTGTCCTGGTGGGCTCTTTATCCAAGGCAGTTGAGCAATCACCTTTGAAATGGTCTATGGGTAAGCTGGCTTCCCATCCTTGGGCGAAGTTCTACGACGCGTATTACTTCGCGCACTGCTGCGGGCGTCCTTACGAGCGCAGCGAGGAGTGGTTACGTTTCTTCGGCTCTATCGCTGATCGGATCGTGCGCGATATCCAGCCGAGGACAGTGCTGGATGCCGGATGCGCTATGGGTTTCCTGGTGGAGGCCTTGAGGGACCGGGGTGTGGAGGCTTATGGCATCGACATCTCCAAGTATGCCATTGAACGGGTGAGGCCGGATATCCGGGAGTACTGCTGGGTGGCCTCTGTGACCGAAGAGCTGGATCGATGGTATGACCTGATTGTGTGCATTGAGGTGTTAGAGCATCTAACAGCTCGGGAAGCTGAGCAGGCTGTTGCAAACTTCTGCAACCACACGGATGATATCCTGTTCTCGTCAACCCCCTTCGATTACAAAGAGGCCACGCATCTGAACGTGCAGCCACCGGAATACTGGGCCGAGGCCTTCGCCCGGCATGGATTCTTTCGAGACGTCGATTTCGATGCCTCGTTCATTACCCCGTGGGCGATGCGGTTGCGACGATGCCGAGAGCCAATGCATCGAATCGTCCGGCACTATGAGCGCAGATATTGGACGCTGTGGCAGGAAAACTTAGAATTGCGGGCGTTGGCCCTGGAGTTGCGCGAACGCGTGGCGGCCCAGGAGCAGGAGATCCATCGTCTGCGCTCGCTTGAGGATCAGGCCTCGCCCCGGAACAATCTAGGGGCCTGCAAGGTGCTTCGAGGTATCGTTCGCTGGCTTAGGGGGCGAGGCAAGTGATCGGCGATCTATCCCTTGGGGCCGCAAGGCGGGAGCAGCTTCGCATGGTCCTTATCTATTCCTTGCAGATCTCTTCTCTTCGGGAGGTTCGGCTGTGATCATCATCCTGGGCCTGGGCCCTGGGGATCCCCGCTATTGGACTTGGGAAGCGGTTGAAGTCTTACAGGGACTTCGGGAGATCTATGTGCGGACCCGGCGGCACCCGGCCGTGGCGGCGTTGCCACCCCACCTGACGGTTTATGACTTCGATGCGGTCTACGCGGAAGAGGAGAACCTGGAAGCGGTCTACGAGCGGATCGCCCGCGCCGTCCTGGAGCTGAGCCGGCGGCCGGAGGGCGTCTGCTATGCCGTGCCCGGCTCCCCATTTGTGGGGGAAGCGACGGTGGCTCGGATCCGAACCCTGGCAGCGGAGGCCGGCATTCATGTCCGGATCGTCCATGGCCTCAGCTTCATCGAAGTGGCCCTGGAGCAGCTGGGCCTGGACGCCCTCGATGGCCTCCAGATCGCGGATGCCTTCGAGCTGGCCGAGCGTTACCATCCGCCCCTGAATCCGGATCGCCCGGCGCTGATCGCTCAGCTGGACAGCCGGACCGTGGCGGCAGACCTCAAGCTCACCCTGATGAATCAGTATCCTCCAGAGCATCCGGTGACGTTGCTGGACGCAGCGGGGCTTCCCGATGCCCGCCAGGAAACTTTTCCTCTCTATCAGCTGGATCACCGTTCGGATTTCACCCCGCTGACGGCCCTTTACGTCCCCCCCCTGGCTCGACCTGGCGCTTTCGAGACCTTCCAGGAGACCATTGCCCACCTCCGTTCCCCGGAGGGTTGCCCCTGGGATCGGGAGCAAACCCATCAGAGCTTGCGCTCGAATTTGCTGGAGGAAGCCTACGAGGTCCTCGAGGCACTGGATGCGGACGATCCGCAGCGCCTGAAGGAGGAGCTGGGGGATCTTCTGCTGCAAATCGTTTTCCACAGCCAGATCGCGGTGGAAAGCGGGGAGTTCTCGATGGCCGAGGTGATCGCCCACGTCAATGAAAAGATCCGCCGCCGGCACCCCCATGTGTTTGGGGATGTGCAGGTCAGCGGCGTCCGGCAGGTGTTGGAAAACTGGGAGCGGATCAAGCAACGGGAGAAAGCGGAGCAGGGTGAAGCGACCTCGGTCCTGGACGGCCTGCCGAAGGGCCTGCCCGCGCTGGCCCAGGCGGCGGCCTATGGCGAACGGGCCGCCCGATTGAAGTTCGACTGGTCAGACGCCGATGGCGTTCTGGAGAAGCTCCAAGAGGAGCTCCGGGAAATCGGGTCGGCAGCCGATCCCGGCCATCGGGCAGCGGAGTTCGGGGATCTGCTTTTCACCTTGGCGCAGCTGGCCCGCCATTGGGGGATCGATCCAGAGGCGGCGCTTCGAGAGGCCAATGCCCGTTTCGCTCGTCGGTTCCGCCGAATGGAGGCTCTCATCGCCGCTCAGGGCCGTCGGCTCCATGAGCTCTCGCTGGAGGAAATGGAAATGCTGTGGAGTCAGGTGAAGCGGGAGGATTAGCACAGATTTACAGGATGGTGCGGGCTGCTAAAGCATGTGTTCTCCAAAAGACAGGCGCTAATGTGCCCTACTGCGAACGAAAACTTTTTGGCGCGTAACATGGCCTCACAGATCCTTCTCTATAACCAGGGAGGACAGCTGCTGGCCCGCTTGCAACCCTGCCGCTCATGGGGGTGTCGCGGGCGCGGATTAATGTTCCGTCGGCCCTTGCAGGAGAGCGATGGCCTTTTCTTTGTGTTTCCGCGATCCGGTCGGTGGGAGACCGCTATCCATATGTTCTTTGTGTTCTTTCCCATTGCGGCGATCTGGCTGGATGAGGCCGGGCGGATCGTTCACGCGGTGGAGGCCCGTCCCTTTCGGGTTTATATCCCGCCTCGCCCGGCTCGTTACCTCGTCGAGGGGCCGGTGAATCTGCTAACCCATGCCCGTATCGGGGAGGTCTGGATATGGCGCGAGGATGCGGGGGGCTGCTGATGGGGTTGGCCCTGACCCTGGCGCTGGCCCGGCCGGCGTTCGCCCAGGAACCGGTTCGCTACACGGTGCAGCCTGGGGATACCCTCACCCGCATCGCTGCGCGCTTCGGAACCACTGTGTCGGCGATTGTAGAGGCCAACGGCTTGACGAATCCCAACCGGATTTACGTTGGCCAGGTTCTCGTCATCCCCATTAGGGCCTCTATTCCTTCCCATGGGCGGGTTCATATCGTTCAACCTGGAGAAACCCTCTATCGCATCGCGCGACGCTACGGCACCACAGTGGAACGCCTGATGGCTCTGAACGGCCTGAACCATCCCAGCCGGATCTTCGTGGGGCAGGTCCTTCAGATCCCCGAGGAGATCCCCGGTGCTCCCCTTCCGTGGCCTTCACCCTTTACGGAGATCCAGGTGGGCCCGGCCCCGGCCATCCAGGGACGGGTGTTCCCGTTGCGGGTCCGTCTCTCTCAACCGGCCACCTTGCAGGCGACCTTTCTGGACGTGACGTATCCGCTGGCGCCGACGGCGGAAGGAGGGGAGGGGTTGATCGCCGTGCCGGCGATGCAGGCCCCTGGGGTGTATTCTCTGACGATCATCGCCCGTGACTTAGATGGTCGGACAGTGAGCGTCAACCTCCCGGTGCGGGTCATCGCTGGGTCTTACGGGCGGGAAAGCCTTCGGTTGCCGCCCGATCGTCGGAACCTTCTGGATCCTAAGCTGATCCGGGAGGAGCGGGAGAAGGTTCTGGCCGTCTGCACGCCCTTTGAGCCTGAGCGGCGCTGGAGCGGTCCTTTCCGGTATCCGGTGGAGAATCCTCAAGTGACCTCGGCCTTCGGCACCCGCCGGTCTTATAACGGGGGGCCTTACTCCAGTTACCACGAAGGGCTGGATTTGCGGGGAACCCCCGGGACACCGGTCTACGCGCCGGCCGATGGGATTGTTGTCCTGGCAGAATCCCTGACCGTGCGGGGCAACGCCGTGATCCTCCGGCACGGCTGGGGGGTGTGCAGCGGATACTGGCATCTCAGTGCGGTGGCGGTTCAGCCCGGGCAATCGGTGAGGAAAGGGGATCTGCTGGGCTACGTGGGGAACACGGGCCTCTCCACCGGCGCCCACCTGCATTGGGAAATCCGGGTGCGGGGGATCCCCGTGGATCCTCGACAGTGGGTGGAGAGCCCATTGCCGTAGGGGCAAGCTGCGGGGGCAAGGCATATCTCGTCTCTTCTTTTTTTCCATGAGGCCCAAAGGACCTCATGGAGCGGGGAAGGGCACCGTGCACGGTGCCCTTTTTCGTTTAGACGGTCAAGGCGGCCTTCGGCGACCTCGCCCGCCTGCAAATCCTTACGAAATCGAAAGCTCGGTCCATCGCAAGTTCAACATAGCCGGATAGAGGGGAAGATCTCCTGGGGCGTTCCCTCTGCTTTTCTGCGTTTGCCCCCTGTTCTGGGAGGACTTCAACGTTCGGGTAGAATAGGGAGGGTTCACCATGCCGCTTGCCGAGGGAGGATCGATGCATCGACCGATCCGTGTGCGTCCCCGTCCGGGGCAGGGCGAGTTGCAGGCCTCGGAGTGGTTGCTTTTCTTCGGCGCCCTCGTGGCGGCGCTGCTGATCTGTGGAGGCGGCTTCTGGCAATTGCAGCGTTCCCTGGCGGGCGCGCTGAGCGGGCCGCCAACCGCTACCCCGAGGCCGACGTGGACGCCATCCCCGCGCCCCAGCCCAACTCCTCCGGAGCCGACGCCCACCCCGACGCTTCCCGCTTCTGTCCAGGTGGGGATCTTCGTGAAGGTCACGGGGGCGGGCGAGCAGGGGCTGAGTTTTCGGAGGGCCCCCGGTCTGCAGGCGGAACGAATCCGGTTTCTCCCAGAGGGAACCATCATGCGGGTCATCGGTGGACCTGAGGAAGCCGATGGGTTAACCTGGTGGCAGCTGGAGGATCCGCAGACTGGAGAGCAGGGGTGGGCGGCGGGGGCTTATCTGAGCCCATCTTACGGACCATAGGGCTTTGACCGGATTTAAGATTCCATCGTAGTGCTTTGTCCAGTTATAAACAAACTGGGGATTTGAGGAACTGAAGCGAGTCCGGAAGGCGATGGCCCCTCCCCCCTTTCTCCCCCCTCCCCACGGCCCAGAGGGCA
>NZ_JANWXB010000163.1 GCF_025055495.1 Thermoflexus sp.
GGGGAGGGGGGAGAAAGGAGGGAGGGGCCATGGTTTTCCGGACTGGCTTCGGTTCCTCCCATCCTCGGTTTATAACTGGACAAAGCAACATCGGGAGGATCCAATTCGATGAGGGTTCCAATGAGAGGTTCTATCCGCACAGGAAGAGGGGGAATGGGATGGGGGGCGCTGATGTTGGCGCTGACTCTAACGGCGTGCGGTCGGGTCGTTTCAGAGCGTCCGACTCCCTCTCCATCGCCCGGTTCGGTGTTCACCATCCCCTCGACGGGCACGCCGGTCGTGGTGCGGGTGCCAACCCCCACCCTGATCCCTACGCCGACTCCCAGCCCGACGCCGATCATCTATGTGGTGCAACCGGGGGATACCCTTTACGGCATCGCCCTGAAATATGGGGTCTCGGTATCCGCCCTTCAGGAGGCGAATGGAATCGTGGATCCCGCCCTGCTACAGATCGGCCAGGAGCTGGTGATCCCGGCGCCGGGCCCGCAGGGCGCTCCGGTTCGTCCTCCGACCCCCACTCCGATGCCGCTGCTGATTCAGGGATTCGGATGCGCCGCCAGCGCCCTGGGCAGCCTGAGCTGCACCGGTGAGGTGGTGAACCCTCAGCCCCATCCCATGCGGAATGTTCAGGTGCAGATCGTCCTTCGGGATGGGGAGGGGCGGGAATTAAGCGCCGGGATCGCGGGAACTGGCCTGGACATCCTGACCTCCGGAGGGCGGTCTCCATTCGTCCTGGTTTTCAATACCATCCCGCCGGGTTATGCCCGCGCGGATGCGCGGGTGGTCCGCGCGGAGCCGACCCAGGAGCCCGGGAACCGCTACGGGCCGGTGGAGCTGATGCGCGCGGAGGGACAGGTGGAGCGGGCTGACTTTGTGGTCCGCGGTCAGGTCCGCAACGCCGATGCAGGACCGATGCGGCGGATCAACGTAGTGGTGGCCTTTTACGACGGACAGGATCGGCTGCTGGGGTTCCGGCAGGTAGTGTTCTCGGAGGAGCCGACCGGGCCAGGGATGACCCGGGACTTCGAGGCGCGGTTCGCAGCGGCGGGCGTGGAGACCTTTCGGGTGTTCGTGGAGGGACAGCGATGAACAAGCGGGCCCTGGGCGGGTTGATGCTGGGGATCGCAATACTGATCGCGGGAGCTCAGATCGGCGTGAACTGGCTCCGCCTGGGACGTTCGGCGGAATGGGGCCCGTTGCAGCAGGCGGCGCTGGGAGTGGCCGGGATCCTCGCCCTTTTGGCCCTCCCGCTCCTGTGGCGCGATGGCCGTCCAGCGTAGGGGCAAGGCATACCTCGCCCTTGCCGAAAACACTGAAATGCGGAGGATCATCCGCGGATGGCTGTCTCCTCCCTTTTGCAAACGCTCGGCACAAGGGCAGGCTCCCTTCTCTGGGCCCTGGTCGTCCTGGTTTATCTGGCGTATGGGGTGGTCTTCGGGATCTACGCCGCTTCTCTCCTTCAGTTCCCGTTCGATTACGACCAGGGCGAGGGGTTCGAGCTGCTGGATGCGGTTTATTTCTCCCGGGGAGAATGGCCGTATCGAGACATCGAGACCTATCCCTTTTATGCCTCGAATTATCCCCCGCTCTTTCATCTTCTGGCCGTTCCCCTGGTGTGGGCCTTTGGCCCCCGCTTGATCGCCGGCCGGCTGCTTTCGACCGCGGCGACCGTCACGCTGGCGGCCGCGGTGGGCCTGGCCGTCGGTCGGTGGACCCGGAGGTGGATGATCGGCCTCTGGGCGGGGGGGATGGTCCTGGCCTCGAATTATGTCTACCACATCGGCCCGCTCTCCCGCAGCCATATGACGATGGTCCTCTTCGAAACCCTGGCGGTGCTGGCCCTGGCCCGAGAGGAGGATTTTCCTTCCCGGCGGTCCCTGCTGCTGGGGTCGCTGGCGCTGATGGCAGCGGGCTGGACCAAACAGCACGCGATCATCACGGTGCTGGCCGTTTTTGCGTATCTCTTCCTGCGCCGTCCCCGGGCTGCGCTAACCTGGGCGATCCCTTTCGCGGGGGTGAATCTGGCGCTGTTCGCCCTGATCGATCTCGCCACCGGTGGCTACTGGTCTCTGCACATTATCGAGGCCAACATCAATGAATATGACTACCGTCAGGCCTTCTTTCTTTACAGCCAGTGGTTCCGTCTCCATGCGGTCGTTCTCCTCCTGGCGGCGGCGCTGGTCCTGTATGAGCTGTATTTCGACCGCCTCTCCCTGTTGAGCATCTGGGCCGTCTTCGCGGCAGCCGGAGGGGCGCTGGCGGGCAAATGGGGGGCGGGGGAATCGTATTTCATCACCGCGGTGGTGGCAGCGATCCTGGCCGCCGGTCGGCTGATCGCCCGCGTCGAGCGCTGGACAGCCGGACGCCCGATGGGGCGGGCCGCGGCGGCCCTGCTCATCCCCGTGGCCCTGCTGGGGCAAGCGGGTTTGGTTTTCCATCTGCCCACAGATCACCCATGGACCGCACCGGTGGCGCGCGGGCTGGGGCTGGAGGGGACACGCTACGTGGATACGGTCGGCTACACCCAGCTGGGCCATTTGCCGACGGCGGAGGATGTCCGCAATGGATGGCGGATCGTGGAGTTGGTGCGGGAAGCGCCAGGCCCCGTCTTCACGGAGGAGGCCTCATGGGCGCTCTGGGCGGGGAAGGAGCCGGTGACCAATCCCACTCAACTATTGAACCTTTACAAGAACGGGAAGTTGAATCCGGAACCTCTCATTCGAATGATCGAGGATCAGGCCTTCGGGATCGTGGTGTTGCGGGCACAGTTCTACCCCCAGCCCGTCCTGGACGCGATCGGCCAGGCTTATCGGCCCATCGCGGACATCCCGGTGAACGGATTTATCTACCGGATTCTGATCCCCCGGCGGCCTTCATAGCCTCCGCTTCCGGATTGTTTCAGGGGGCGCAGGTGGCCGAAGGTCGCCCGCGATCTCCTGAAAAGCGCTCCCCGATTGCCGGGTCGCCGCCTTCGTGATCTCCAATGGGGGGTTGGAACGTTCCTCTGCCCCCCCAGCCGGAGGCGAGACCCGGGGCAGGAGCGAACCTCCAAGCCCCGAAGGACCCTATCATGAGCGGGCCGCCCTCGCTCTGAACCTGAGTGCCTCGACAAGTCTGCATGGGGGACGCAGGGAGCAGACTGGCCCGGAGGGTGATGACCCACCCTCCCCATGGCCCTCTGGGCCGTGAGGAGGGGGAGACAAAATCTTTCGGGGGCAGTAGTGGAGCGTCACGCTTGCCCCCTTGGGACGATCCCTTCAATTTCGTTTGCCCCTCTTCCGCCTGTGGCTATAATGGCATAGGGATTGCGCCGTTGGGAGCCTGCCGGGCGAGGTGGGAGGGCTCCACCTCCAGGGGGAAGCGAACGGCGTAACTCCGAATGGCATCGAGCTTGCGCCATCGGCTCTCCTCGTTTCCCCTGCTCCCCCACCAGGAGGAAGGGGAAAGAAGTAGTTGAAGTAAGGATTTCGAGGCGGCTTCACGGCCCTGGAATTCCTTTTCCCTTTCCTACAAGGGAAGATGAGGAAAGGGGATCTGCCGCCAAACCGGAATGGTGGCGCTTGCTTGGAACGGATCGCGCTCCCTATTTGTCTGGCTTTGTGGGCGGCCTCGCCCGCCCACCGTATCCATCCCTCCCTCCTCCCCCAGGCCCTCGGGGCTTCGGGGGGGATCCAAGAGGGAGGGGCCATTGCCCTCGCATCTCCATCCGTCAGCAGTTAAGCACCACCCGATGATTTTAACGATGGAGGAGGGATCACCGGATGCGTGTCACTGAGCCAGGTTATGTGCCTCCCTCGGAGGATTACTGGATGGCGCTGATGACCCAGGGCGAGTTCGCTGCCTCTCCGGCTCCGGAAGCTGAGCCGGAGGAGATCTGGGAGGGTCTGGGGATGGGCCGCGGCCATCCCCTCCCCATGCCCAGCCCATGGGATCTGGAAAGCGGAGAGCCGGACTGGCGGGAGGCCCGGACGCTGCTGGAATCCGGCCAGCCTCTCACGGTCACAGTGGTCGGCTACAACCGGGGCGGATTAATCGTCCAGGCCGAACGGTTGCCCAGAGGATTCATCCCTGCCTCCCATCTCCTCCAGTTCCCCAACGCCCTAAATGGCCCATTCCGGAAGTCCGCGCTGGCCCGGTATGTGGGCCAGACCCTTCGGGTTCGGGTCATCGAAGTGGACGAAGTGGGCGGGCGCTTCGTTCTTTCGGAGCGGCTGGCGCATCAGGATGAAGCGCGCATTGAAGCGCTGCTCGCTGAGCTGCGGCCCGGGGAGGTCCGTCGGGGAAGGGTGACCAAGGTGACCGCCTTTGGAGCGTTTGTCGACCTGGGGGGCTTCGAGGGGCTGCTCCATCTTTCGGAGATGTCCTGGGGTCGGGTGACCGATCCCGGCGCCATCGTCCAGGCCGGCCAGGAACTGGAGGTCCTGGTGCTGGATGTGCTTCCTGAAGAGCGTCGGGTGCAGCTCTCTCTGAAGCGCTTGAAGCCGGATCCATGGGAAACGGTGGCCCAGCGCTATCGGGTGGGTCAGGTGGTGGAGGGGATAGTGACCACTGTGACCCATTTCGGGGCCTTTGTTCGGCTGGAGGAGGGGGTGGAGGGACTATTGCATGTTTCCGAGCTGGGTGACGTGGAGGTGAACCATCCTCGCGAAATCGTGCGCGAAGGACAGCGTCTGCAGGTCCGCATCGTGAACATTGATCCGGGGGCCCGACGGATCGGGCTCAGTCGGCGAGGATTCAGCTAAACGGGGCTTCCCGTTGTGTGTGGAGTCCTGGTAGCACTGATTATGACGGATCGCGCCTTCGATTCACAGGGGGTTGTGGGCGGGCGAGGCCGCCTTCGGCGGCCTCGCCCC
>NZ_JANWXB010000213.1 GCF_025055495.1 Thermoflexus sp.
GGTGTGTTTTTGGTGGGGTGGGGGGGGGGGGGGGGCGCCCCCCCCCCCCCCCCGCCCCGCCTTCCCCCTTGTTCTCCTTCCCACGCGATTGCGCGGCACGGGAAGGGGAACAAGGGAGGGGAGGCGTTCCCCCATGGGTAGAGGTAGAGGGCTCAGGCAGCCTGAGGCACGGCCCGTTTGTCCAAAGTCCATTGCCTTCACGCTGTGATCAGGGATGTTGAGACTCAGGCCTCTTCATCCGTCCATCCCGGGTCTTCCGCTTCGAGCCCGGTTTCCTCCGGAGGCTCTGGCCATCGAGCGGCGAGTTCGGGTTCCAGTTGTGTCGCCTCCGCGAAGACGCGACGGATGACTTCCTCCACGGGCGGTTCCTCGATCGCCAGATCCGTCACCGGGAGAGCAGTAAGGAGGGCGGCGGCGATCTCCGCTGTTCGGGCGCGGGGAACCTGCAGCTCCGCTCGGTGGGAGTTCAGGCTCAGCACCTCGCCAAACGGCGTGAGGGCGCTCATCGGAATGGGCTGGGCCATTGTGACCCGCACGATGCGGTAAGGGGTCACCCGCTCCGCCAGCGCCTCCAGATCTCCGTCATACAGTAAATGACCCCGGTGGATCACCAGCACCCGGCGACAGAGAGCCGCCACGTCCGCCATATAGTGACTGGTGAGCAAAACCGTGGCCCCGGTCCGGCGATTGTATTCCCGGATGAAATCCCGGATCCGAGCCTGCATGGTCACATCCAGTCCGATGGTGGGCTCGTCCAGGAACAGCACACGAGGGCGATGGAGAAGGGCCGCCGCCAGCTCACACTTCATTCGTTCGCCCAGGCTGAGCTTGCGGACCTGCTTGGTGAGCAATCCTTCCAGATCCAGCAACTCCACCAGCTCGTTCAGCGTGCGCCGGAACTCCGCTTCCGGGATGCCATAGACGGCTTGATTCAGCAGGAATGTTTCCATCGCGGGGAGATCCCACAGCAATTGCTGCTTCTGCCCCATTACCAGCGTGATCTGTCGCAGGAAGGCCCGTTCCCGACGTTGAGGGATAAACCCCAGCACCCGTGCCTCTCCCGCTGTGGGGTGGAGGAGGCCGGCCAGGATCTTGAGGGTAGTGGTTTTGCCGGCGCCATTCGGACCAAGGAAGCCGACGATCTCCCCGGGCTCGATCGTGAACGAGATGTCCTCCACCGCACGGATCACCTGATAGCGACGGCGGAAGAACGCCCGCAGAGAGCCCATAAGCCCAGGGGCCTTGTAGTGGACCCGATAATATTTATGCAGATGCAAGACCTCGATGACAGGCATAGCACACTTTAAAAAACTGGGGAGGGGGGAGAAAACAAAACCCACGGGAGAGCTTGGAAGTTGCCCGTGGCGTCTTTTCTCTCCCGTCTACGCGTTTGCAAGCCTGCTCTCACACATCCCGCCGGCGATCCTCAGATTGCGAGGAAACAGGTGGATGGGGTTGCGCGCGCTCCTCCAGGCCCATCAGGACCAGCAGGAGCAACATCCCCACCACAATCGCGCTATCCGCCAGATTGAAGACCGGCCAGAACTTGAAATCCAGGAAGTCCGTGACGAATCCGAACCGAATCCGGTCGATCAGGTTTCCGAAGGCCCCGCCCAGTTGCAGGCCCATGGCGAGCTGGATCGGCCATCGCGCGGTGGCCAGTTGGCGGGTGTAAAGCAGGAGGAACGCGATGACCACCACGGCCACCGCGACCAGGATCGACCCCCATTCCCGGAACAGACCGAAGGCGATGCCGGTGTTGGTCACGTGGGTGAAGGTGAAGTAGCGGGCCAGGGCCGGGATGGGAGCCCAGGATTCATAGAGGGCCAGGTTCTCCCGCACCCAGGCTTTGCTCAGCTGATCGGCGGCAAATGTGAAAAGAGCGACCACGCCCATGATCCAGCGGCGTTCCATTGTCCACGCCTCCTCCGATCAAGATCCCATCCTCCGATCTCACAGTTCGTATTCTTGAAAGCCGGAGAGCGAACAGAGTGAACCGACGGATGGCTGAAAGGGGCCCGGTTCGCCCTTCCTCCCAATCCCTCTCCTCACGCCGCGAAGCGACGTAGGGAGAAGGATTCCGAAATAGGTGGGGTAGTGGGGCGGGCGGCTTCGCTGCCTGCCATCGGACCCAGCCAGCTGCCCGTGTCCTGAACATACGTCCCAAAGGCTCCTGGAGGAAGTCCGCTACGCAATCCCTGTGTTTCCAGTCAGGGGTTTATGTGCGCCCCTCTATGGAATCCATGGAAAGGATCAGGGGGAACCCCTCATCCGCGTTCCTGCTTGGATTGACACTCCAAGCAAAGGGCGGCGAAGGGGATCGCCTTCAGGCGGGCAACATCAATGGGCCGGCCGCACGCTTGGCAGATCCCATATGTGCCCTCCTCCATCCGCCGCAGCGCGGCTTCCACTTCCCGAAGGCGAATTTCGAGATGCCGGCGGAGCGTGGCCCGGGTGGTTTGATCCATCACATCTGTCGCGTCATCCGCCATATGATCATGGTAGCCGATCCCTTCCGGGGCTCGGGCATCCAGTCGGGCCAGCTCTGCCTTTAACTGAAGCTGTTCCTCTTCAAGCGCCCGGCGCAACCGATCGAATGGGATCGCCATCATCTGCCTCCTGGCAGGCTTATTGAAGGCCAGTCCCTTTCCGCTCCCCTCCCTCTCTGGGGCCCTGCTGGGCTGTAGAGGGAAGGACGTGCATCCGGAGAGATGGGCGGTTCCACCCCTCAATGCTCGGGATCCGGAGGGGAGGGCCGCATTCTTGGGATTTACAGAATACGCTTTCCTCATGTCTGGAGCATCTCAGGGGTAAGGCTGGGGGCCTTTGGCCCCCAGCCTTACCCCTGAAAGATGTTTTCTCCTTCCTCCCCACAGCCCAAAGGGCCGTGGGGAGGGGCAGAAAAGGCTTCCTGAGGAAGCGGACGGCGTAACTCTTACCCTCTTCAGATTGTAGAGCAGGGCAGGAACCCTGTCACTCAGCCGGTGGGGCCTTTCAAGCGATTGCCCGTTCCCCTCAGGAAGGAGCAGGTTACCCTCGGCACCCCCGGGAGAAGGGCGCAGCCTCACCGCCTCTCCTTCCTCGGCCCCAAAGACTGGGGGGAGAGGGGTTAGTGCTTTGTCCATTTTCTGGGGGTTTTCGGGGGTGGTGTGGGGGGCTAAGGGCCCCCCGAACGATTTTTTCTCCCCTCTCCCCACGACCCTCTGGGCCGTGGGGAGGGGGGAGGAAGGAGGGAGGGGCCGTTGCCTTCCGGACGGTCTTCGGTTCCTCAAATCCCCAGTTTATAACTGGACAAAGCAGTAGAAATCGTGCTCGGTGGAACATGAACGTTCTCCGGGGGGTGGGAAGCCCGCCCGACAGCTCCTACGACTCGGGTCCTCAGCCGGCCGGAGCTACTGTGAAAAAAGCTTAACTTTCTTTTTACAAAACGTGCAAGATCCCTTGGTCCGCATTTCCTTGAGTTCCATTAAGATGGTGGCGAATCATAGAAATGGGAGGTGCCAATGGAGACTGTGATTCAGGTGGACGAGCGGCTTCGGCGGCTTCGGGAGGAGCTCACCCGCCTCGTCCGGGAAGGGGAGGATGAGGAGGGGATTCGCC
>NZ_JANWXB010000214.1 GCF_025055495.1 Thermoflexus sp.
CACCACCCTACGATTCATCGGCCTGTGCTTCGCCCGCGTCGAGCAGAACTGGCATCGGGAACGCCTCGGCGTCGAAGAGCCCCTCGTGCCCGTGCTCCTGCGGTTGGCCGATCTCCATGCAGACCTGGGAAAGCAGCCCCCCTTACGGCAGAACATCATCGACGAGGTGGCATCGCGGCTACAGTGCAATGAGCAGATCGCCGAGCAACTGGTCGACGGCTGGATGGAGGAGAGTCTCCTGCTGGTCCTTCTGGACGGCCTGGACGAGGTGCCCGAGGCGAGGCGCGAAGGGGTGCGCGAGGCCATCGAGCGCTTCGCCCACAGCGACCGCGGGCGGGTGATCGTCACGTCCCGCTTGGCGGGCTTCAGGCCCCTTACGGGCTTCCGGGAATACGTCCTCAAGCCCCTCGAAGATGTGCAAACCGAGGTGTTGCCGTATGTGCGGGGCTGGCTGGCCGCGATAGGGCAGGACCAGGACGTTGAGCAGCGCGCCCAGGAGTTGGTCCGGGCGCTCGAAGAGCATCCATCCCTGCGGCGCATCGCCAACAACCCATTGCTCCTGCGCCTGGCCGTGGAATACTACGTCAAAAGCAAAGGCGGCCGGCTCCCATCCGGACGGGCGGAGTTGTATGAGAAGTGGCTGGAGGAGGCCTGGAAGCGGGCCGAAGAGCGGGGGGCAAGCGAGGAGCGAAAGGAACTCATCTTCATGGCCTTGGAAGCCATCGCCTGGGGGATGCAAATCGGAAAGGACAGCGACGACCAGGGAATTGAGAAGGCCATCAAAGAGTTCGCTGGGATCTCGGACAAACACACCATCGAGGAGGTGCTCCGGGATATCTGGAAGAGAATGGGCCTGATCGCTCGCCTGCCTGCAGCGCGGGGGGATCCCTCGCAGGCCCACTATGTCTTCGCCCATGAAACCGTTCGCGAGTATTTAGTGGCCAGGCGCCTGTTGCGGGCGTGGGAGCAGGATTGGGAGCAGACGATGGCCTTCCTAGAGCCACGGCTGTTCCTGCCCGAGTGGGAGGAGCCGCTGGCCCTGCTCGTCGACCTTTTGTCAAAGTTGTCGAAGCCGAAGGAGCCGAAGCTGGTCGGCCTCTCATTAAAAAGATTGGAAGAGTTAGAAGAGAAGGATCTAAGGGAGGAGATCAGGCGGTTCGTGCGCGCCATAGAATGCGCCGGCCCGGAGTCCGACGTCCCCCTGCTGCGCGCCCGCGCCCTGGAGCTGCTAAGCGAGGGTGGCCACGAACTGGAGGACATCGCCCGTTGTTTGCTAAAGGAACTGCTCGCTGACCCACGCCTATCTGTCCGAGCTCGGGCCATCCGCGTGGTTAGGCAATCCCGCTGGTGGTGGGCTGCGGAAGACGCCCGCCGGCTCTTGGAGGATCAGGACGAAGATACTATGGTGCGCCAGGCTGCTGCCGAAGCGCTGGGCGAGCTGGGCGATCCGCAGGCCCTCCCCGTGCTCTTTCGGGCCCAGAACGACGATGATCCCCGGGTGCGCGAGGCTGCTGCCGAAGCGCTGGGCAAACTATGCAATCCGCGGGCCGTCCCAATGCTCCTTCAGGCCCTCCAGGAAGACGATGATCCCGGGGTGCGTCGGGCTGCTGCCGAAGCGCTGGGCGAGCTGGGCGATCCGCAGGCCGTCCCTTCGCTCCTTCAGGCCCTCCAGGACGTTGATCCCGGAATGCGCCGGGCTGCTGCCGAAGCGCTGGGCAAGCTGGGCGATCCGCAGGCCCTCCCCCCGCTCCTTCAGGCCCTCCAGGACGAAGACCCTATGGTGCGCCAGGCTGCCGCACGGGCGCT
>NZ_JANWXB010000415.1 GCF_025055495.1 Thermoflexus sp.
TAGGGCTTTGACCGGATTTAATATCCCGTCGTAGGTTCAAGGGTAAACCCATGCCGCACCGTGAGATCCGACGCGCCCCGGGCGGGCTCGGGATTGCCTGTAGAGCCCGTTTGAGTGTTCCTGGCCGATGGCCTCTGAAAATCGTGATCGGGCTGGCCTGGCCGGCGGTCCTGGAGCAGTTATTGAACATTGTGGTGGATTGGACCGATGCGTATATCGCCGGGCATTTAGGAACCGTTGCTCTGGCAGCTGTGGGACTGAGCGGCCAGATCGTGAATCTGGTGGCCGTCTTCTTTGGCGCCCTCGGGGTTGGAGCCACTGCCCTGGTGGCTCGAGCGGTGGGGGCTGGCGATCCCGATCAGGCCGGCCGGATCACCCTCCAAGCATTGCTCAGTGCGGTGGTCATCGGGGTGGTTGGGATGGCCTTCGCGGGCATCGGTGGGGCATGGATGTTCGTCGCTCTGGGTGCGGAACCGGCGGTCGGCGCCGCTGCCCGCATCTATCTGAACCTCGTGGCCCTCTCTTTCCCGGCTATGGCTTTCCTCTTCGTGGGCAATGCCGCGCTTCGAGGCGCCGGGGACACCCTCACGCCGATGCGTGTGTGGGCCGTGGTGGTCTTTACCAACGCCGCCCTGGCCTGGGCGCTGTCCGGCCCCTGGGGTCTCTTCCATTTGGGGGTTGCCGGGCTGGGGATCGCGGCAGCCATGGCCCGGACCGTGGGGGCGATGCTGGTGGGGATGCGTTTATGGCGTGGGACCCCTCGTCTGGCCCTACCGCATCGCGGGCTGGGGCTGGAATGGGAGGTGTTAAAACGGATCCTGCGCGTCGGATTGCCCGCAGGGGCGGAGCAGTTGCTCCTCCAGCTCGCCCTCCTGAATCTAACAGGGGTCATCACCGCCCTGGGGACCGCGGCCTATGCAGCCCATCAAATCGGATTGCGGGTGATGTCCCTTTCTTTCCTCCCCGGGTGGGGATTCGCCGTGGCGGCTTCCACCATGACCGGTCAAGCGCTGGGGGCCCGACAGCCGGAAGCAGGAAGACGGGCGACGTTCAGCGCTCTCCTCCTCGCGTTGATGCTGATGGGAGCGATGGGACTGGCCCTGGCGCTGGGAGGGCCTTTGCTGGTGGATCTTTTCACCGAGGATCCAGAGGTCATCCGTCAGGGCGCTGCCGCTTTGCGGATCACTGCTCTGATCCAGCCGGCCATGGCGCTCAGCTTTGTGTTTTCCGGGGCGCTGCGCGGGGCTGGGGATACCCATTACACGTTGCTGATCACAGCCACATCCATCTGGCTCGTTCGTCTTCCGATCGCCCTGCTTTTCGCCCACGGGCTGGGTTGGGGATTGCCCGGTGCCTGGATGGGCATGCTGGCGGATTTCGCCGTGCGGGCCATGCTCTTTGGATGGCGTTTCATGAGCGGGGCATGGGAGCGAGTTCGCGTATGATTCTTTCATGCGAAGCTTGTGGAGGATAGGGGCCGCCGAAGGCGGCCCCTATCCTCCACCCCTCGCAAAAACTTGTCTCCTCTGGCAGGCTGGATGAGAGGATCGGCCAGTTCGTCCAAAGTCCGGTGGAGAGCAGCATGGATCAAAAGGAATGGGTGTTCCGATCGATCGGATATGTCCGGAGCCGCTTCTCAGAATGGACGGAAGCGGATGTGATGCGGCAGGAGGAGAGCGAGCTCGTTTTGGAGCCGGAGTTCGTGGAGGGTCTGGAGGGGCTACAACCTGGCGATATCTTGATGGTCATTTATGTTCTGGATCGGGTGAAGGAAGCCCGTCTGAAGGTCCACCCGCGGGGCGATCCCACCAAGCCGATGAAAGGGGTCTTCGCCACCCGTTCCCAGTATCGACCGAATCCGATCGGACTTACCGGGGTGCGTGTAGTGGCCATCGAAGGGAATGTGGTGCGCGTGCGGGGTCTGGACGCGCTGGACGGTTCCCCTATTCTGGATTTGAAGATCGCCTCCGATCTGGATCGGCCTCCCGATCCCTGACCGGGAAGATGAGGGATAGCGTGGCACGCCTTCGGCTTGGGGGCGGAGCTGGGGGCCGAAGGCGCTCAGCTCCGCCCCCAAAACCCTCCCGAGGAGCCCAACTGCCTAACTCCTCAGGTCCAAAGAAAGTTCGAGGACAGGCCGTGCCGCCGAAGGGGTCGCCGTCCGCCTAACCGCTCCCGTGGACCAAGGAGAGGCTCTGGAGACGGGCAGGGAGCTCAACTCGCATTTATGAGCTGGCATGGGAAGGGGGATGGGTTCCTGGCCGGTTGGCCCAGATCTCATCGAAGATCTGAGCCCCGGTTTTGCCGGTGCGCTCGCTTCGGGCCAGGGCCAGGGCGTGACGGAATCCTTCGCTCAGATCGACCCCCGTCGCTTCCTGGATCAGTTCGATGGCCCGAGCCGCCTGACGGATCACCAGACGGGGCTCCAGGCCATCCAGATCCGCAAAGAACCAGCCGCAACTGGCGAACATGCGCTGGCGATGGACCTGAGCCTGCAGGGCCAGCAGAAGCCGCTGCTCCACATCCGTGGAGAGAGGTCGATCGGCGAATTCCCGCAATAGGGAGCGGGCATCCATCACCCCCAGAACCACGTGGATATACTCGTCCCGCAACCTCCATGGATTCCCGATGCGCCCATGGGCGAGGTCCAGATAGGCGGCATCGATCTCCTCCGATAGCAGATCCATTGCCGCCCGCAGGATCGCTTTCCAGCGGGAATCGCCAGGGGTGCAGGCGCATCCCGTGCTCCAGCGGGCCAGGCCATGGGCGCAGCTCCAGGCCGTGTTCTGGATCACCTCGATTTCCTCCACCGGCGGATGCGCCCGCAGATACTCGGTCAGGGTCACCACTTCATAGCCCGGGGCCTGCGGGTGAAGCAGGCGCTCCAGGAAATCCACTCCTTCCCGGTGATGATGGCCGAAGGTCTCCCCATCCATCGCCAGCAACGTCAGATAGGGCCTTCCCCGCAGGGCCTCCTTCGCCCAGCGATCCGCAGGTCCCAGAGAGGGCAGCGCGAAGGCAACCTGATTGGAGAGATCCCGATCGCGAACGAAGACCGTGAAATACGCGTTAGCCTCCAGGCGAACCCGGTAGGGTCCTGCCCCCCTAGTGAGCCCTCCCCGCACCTGCTCCGAAGAAAGGATGGCGAACGTCAGGCCGGCCTCTGCCAGCACCTCCAATGTGGACAGATCCACAGCCATCTCCGGCAGCCACATCCCCCGGGGATGCCGGCCGAAACGGTGCTGGAAGGATTTGATCCCCCAGTAAACCTGAGTGATCTTATCGCGCCGACGAGCGAGGGGAAGGATCGTGTGATGGGCGGATTGGGCGATGGCATTCCCCACCCCCCGGGCCACGTTGACCCGATCCGCCTCCAGGATCCTCTGGTAAGTCTCCGGATCGTGACGGGCGAGCCAGGCGATCAGGGTAGGCCCCACGTTGAAACTGATCCCCTCAAACAGGCAGCGCTCCGCCAGCGGCCGATAACACTCGGCCGTGATCTTCTCGTTGAAGTTGCGATAAGGCTCCGCCCCGGGCTCCGGGGGGACCTCCCCAGTCCACGGATCCTCGCGAGGGGGCTGATAGAAATGCCCATGGACTGCAAGCAACATGTTGGACTCGCTCAATGGAAGCCTCCGCTGGCTAAAAGAGTTAGAAGTTACACCGTTGGGAGCCGAGCGGATAAAGTGGAATGACCCTCCCCACGACCCTTTGGAACGCGGGGAGGGAGATAGCCGACCTCCCGAGAAAGCGAACGGCGCATTCTTATGGAGTTGGGTGATGAGCCAGGCACCCTTGGCACCCGGCTCATCCGCCGGATAACCCCACCGACATCCTTTTCCCCTTCCCACCGGAGAGGGGCGAAAGAGGATAGAGAGAAACCGATCCGCCCTGCATATCATTCCGCAAGGGCGCCTCCCTGCCGAGCGACGCCCATCTAATGCCCGGGCATCTCCGTCACTCCAGTGAAGGTGAAGGCCTCTAACAGGAGGGCGGGAACGCAGGTGAACCCGAATCCCTCCGAGAGCACCCAGCGCTCTGTCCCCACCGCCCGCACCTGAGCCAGGGCCGGCACATATCCCTGGGTGAAACGCAGGTTCTGCACCGGATAGGCGATCTCCCCCTTCTCGATCCAAAACACCCCGTCCCGGGTCATCCCGGTCAGCACACAATCCCGGGGATGGACCAGGCGGGTATACCAGAACCGGGTGATGTAGAGGCCACGGTCGACCTGACGGATCATCTCCTCCAGCGTTACCTCCCCAGGAGCCATAAACAGGTGGAGGGGAATCGGCCCCAGGCTGGCCGTCTGGGGACGGGAACGGGGGAGCGCGTGGCCAGTGGAACGCCGGCCTTCCCGGGCGGCGGTCACCGTATCATATACCGGGCCCTGGGGAACTCCCTTTTCCACGATCACCACCCGTTGACGAGGGACTCCTTCAAAATCAAAGGGAAGCGGCAATCCCGCCACATCTCGGCCGTCGTCCCAAATGGTCACCAGGGGGGACATGATCGGGCGGCCGATGCGATCGTTCATCCATGATCGACCCTCCTGGACGGCCAGCGCGCCGGCGCCGGCATAACCCAGCCAGGAAAGGATGTCGTCGACCGCGTAAGGCTCCAGCACCACCGGATATACCCCCGGCTCGATCGGCCGTGGGTTCCGGCTTCGCAACGCTCGGTCGACGGCGGATCGACCCATGGCCTCCACATCCAGATCCGCCAGACGCCAGGCCGCTCGATGGGCGTAACCGGATCCCTCATCACACATCACGACGGTGGTGAAATGGGCTTCGGTTCCCACGTGATAAGCGAACACCCCTCGGGAGTTCGCCACCGCCAGTTCGTAGATCCCGGTGGAGAGCGCGCCCGCCGCGCTCGCCCCTGCGGATTCCGCCCATCGGCAGACCGCGCCGACGGCACGGGCCCGCCACTCCGGGGTGGCCCCTGCGACCGCCTCGTCGAAGGCTGTCACGGGTTCGATGGGCTGAGGATCCGGGAGGCCTGGGAACTCCGGGTTCTCCGGCTGCAGTCGGGCCAGCGCCACGGCCTCTGCGATGGCTTTCTCCAGCGCCTCTTCCGTCAGACGGTTCGTGATCGCCGAGCCCACCCGCTTGCCCAGGACTACCCGGATGGCGACTTCGGTGTTGACCTCGGCCACATTTTGATGGATCGTGTTGTTGGCGAAGCGGGTGAGCGCGCTGTCGTGGGCTTCCAGGACGATCTCGGTCTCATCCGCTGGAGAGATCCTCAGGGCGTTCTCCAGGAGCTCACGGATGTGCGATTCGCCGAGCATCGTATGCTCCCTCATTTGGGGTTTGGAGATATGCTTTATTTCCGGCTGAACACCCGCACATTGCGGAAGCGGGCGGGGGCGGCTCCATGGCCCGTGTGGGCCAACTGCGAAGGCTGCCCCTTCCCACAATTGGGCGTCCCCCAGATCACCCAGTGATTTGCGTTGCACACCGCATCGCAGGAGCGCCAGAACTCCGGCGTGATCCCGGTGTAGATCGGGTTCTTCAGCAGGCGGGTCCGCTTCCCGCCCCGGATCTCCCAGGCGATCTCGCAACCGAACTGGAAATTCAGCCGCTTATCGTCGATGCTCCAGGAGCGGTTCGTGTCCATGAAGATCCCTTCCTCGGTATCCGCGATCAGGTCTTCCAGGCGCCATGTCCCGGGGAGCAGGTTCACATTCGTCATCCGGATCAGGGGGATCCGGTTCCACCCCGAGGCCCGCATCGTGCCGTTGGAAAGGCCAGTGACATAAGGAGAGGGGCCGAGAAGCCTGAGCAGCTGTCGGGCGGTCTCGCGGGATGTCATGTAGCCGACAAAGAGGCCTTCCTTCACGATATCCACCCGCTGAGCGGGCACCCCCTCATCATCCCACCCGAAAGTCCCCAGGCCACCGGGCAGCGTGGCGTCGGCGGTGATGTTCACCACCTCCGAGCCATAGCGGAAGGTCCCCAGCTTCTCGGGGGTCAGGAATGAGGTCCCCGCGTAGGCGGCCTCTGTCCCGAAGACGCGATCCAGCTCGATGGGATGCCCGCACGATTCGTGGATCTGAAGGGCAACCTGGGAACCTCCCAGGATCACCGTGGTTACGGTATCCGGACAGGGGTCAGCGGTGAGCAGGGCGACCGCTTCCTCCGCGATGCGCGGCGCGTGGCCTGGCAGGTCGCATTCCTCGATGAATTCCCATCCCCGGGTCATCTGATGGCGGCCCACGGAATTCGGATAGGAGCGACGCTGGACCTCATCGGGCCCCACCGCCAGGGCCTCGATGCTGCAGCCCGATTCGATGATCTCCTGCTCGATCCAGGATCCTTCTGTGCTGGCGAAGGTCTTTCGCTCGCGGAGGAACACCATCTCCGCCTCCGTGGCGGCGATCCCCTTCACCCCCCGCATCGCTGCGTCCGCGGCCAGCAGAACCTCCAGCTTCTTCTCGAGGGGTATGGTGAAGGGATCGACCTCCACCGGCGTCCGATAGGTTCCGCGCTGGACGACCGGCGGGCCGATATCTACATCTTCTTTCTTGAAGAGGGCGCTGGCCTTCGCAATCTGAACGGCTCGCCCAGCGACCTGCTCTGCCTCTTCCAGGGTCAACCGGGCGCTGGAGGCAAACCCCCAGGCGCCGTCGGCGATCACCCGGACCCCGAAGCCCATATCCTCGATCTGGCTGATGCCCTGGACCACGCCGTTGCGGACCAGCAGGGACTGCTCGATGCGGTGGACCAGGCGGACATCCGCATAGGATGCGCCTTTCAGTTGCGCGGCATTCAGCGCACGCTCCAGAAGTTCCTTCACGGTCCCCTCCCGTTTCGATGATTCAATCGACTCTTCTCAGGCGCTGGGCGCCAAGGATCGGCCTTCGCCGATCTTGACACCGTCGACGCAGGTTAACCGTTGGCCGGAGGTCCAGAACAGGTGATTTCCATCTCCGCATTCAGATGTGCCTGTATTATAGGTCACGTCCATTTTTTCCTAAACCGCGTCCGGACGAAACGGCTTCCGCTTTTCGATCCAGCGCCCCGGCCCAAAAGGTCCATCCGATCGCCAGGGGGAGCAACAGCCAGGCGACCTGCAGTGGATAAGCGGGCTGAAGGGCGAACAAGAATCCGGCCGCTGGAGCGGCCAGCGTCAGGGCCAGGCTGCGGGCCGTGTGGACCAGGGCAGAAGACGTGGCCCGGGTTTCCTGGGATGCCAGACGCAGAATCCGGGCCGCCGCCAGGGAGTATCCGGCATAAACGCCGCCCAGGAGCATCATGGCCCCGATCACCACCGGAAGGTATCGGAATCCAACCAGGAGGAGCAGAAAGGCGATCCAACCCAGTCCCCACGCGCTCAGCAACCCCAGCGGCCGCGTCCGCCCTTGATCCCATCGGCCCAGCACGGGGCCGAGCAGGACGATCCCGAGCGCCTGGAGCGAGGCGAAGAGGCCCAAATGAGCTTTGGTCCAACCCCCGGCCTGTTGCAGGAAGTTCGGAAGCAGAACCAGCCCCACCTGCCCGATCGCGAACAGGCCCAGAAGAGCCAGGCCGAACCGCCATGGGATCCCTTGCCAGAGCTCCCGCACGCTTCGGTGTCCCGAGCGTTCTGGAGGCGGATCCATAGGGAGAAAGAGGGCAGCGAGGGTCGATAGGGCGAACAGCCCGGCGCTGATGAGCAGCACCCGGCGCAGGCCCCAGTGATGGGCCAGCCATCCCCCCAGGGCGGGCGTCAGAACGCCGCCCAGCGCGTAGCTGGCGCTTAGCAAGGGAAAGGCTCGCTCCAGGGGGATGGGGCCGGCCAT
This sequence comes from Thermoflexus sp., assembly GCF_025055495.1. Taxonomy (GTDB): domain Bacteria; phylum Chloroflexota; class Anaerolineae; order Thermoflexales; family Thermoflexaceae; genus Thermoflexus. Next base: position 7,790 of record NZ_JANWXB010000415.1, read on the forward strand.
GCGGGCCACGTAAGCGTTGATAATGGGAAGACAGTAGCCCGACACCAGATATAGCGTCAGGCCCGGGATGAACGTTTGCCAGCTGTTCGCTCCCGCCATCGCCAGAACCCCCACCAGTCCGGCGATCCATCCGCCCAGCATCAGCGGCTTATGGGGGAGGCGATCCGCCACCCAACCCGCCGGAAGGTAAACTACGGTTAGAATCAGCTCCCCAATCCCGATCGCGATCCCGACCTGCGACGGCGTGGCTCCCAGTTCCTGCACGTATACCGGAACCAGATAGAAGAAAAGCCCCTCCCCCAGTGCCCAGAGGATTTCGGAGACCATCAATAGCTGGATGATCCGCCATGGCGATGAGAATGGAAGCCTCATAGGACAGATCTCCATCTTGTTTCTCTCTATGGCCACTCGTGCTTTGTCCAGCGATCAACGGGGGGTTGAGGAACCGAAGCCCGTCCGGAAGGCCATGGCCCCTCCCCCCTTTCTCCCCCCTCCGCACGGCCCTCTGGGCCGTGAGGAGGGGGGAGAAAACATCTTTCGGGGGCGGTGCAGGGGGCCAA
>NZ_JANWXB010000292.1 GCF_025055495.1 Thermoflexus sp.
GGCGCCCGGCCCCACACCCCAAAACATAACGAAACCCGGGAAGGGAAAGCTGAATCTGGGGCTGCGCTCCATCCGGTTAACTGACGCGAGCCGGCGGAAGCGCATAGGGACCTGGCTCAGGGAAAATCTGATCCAGGGGGCGCTGCCGTAAGATCCAGTGGACTCCGCGCTCCAGCGCGGCTGAGCCGATGAACACCAGAACGGTCACCATGCCGATGAGGATCAATCGAAGCGCCAGCGGCAGGGCAAAGGGCCAGAGCCCGACCATAAAGGCCCACAGGATCGGCTGATGAAACACCATCACCCCATACGAATGCCGCCCCAGAAGGGAGAGCCCCTGATAAAGCCCCCTCAGTTGGGGCAGGAGATCCCGCACCAGGAGGGTCAGAAACCCCGTGGCCCCTGGGGTGATCAGCATAGGGGCAATCACAGCCCCCGGCAGCGTGAAGGAAAGAGCTAGGCCCAGCCCATACATACCCAGCAATCCGATGCGGAGGCGCAGGGGGCGAAGCAGGCCCTCTATGCGCTCTACCTGTCCCGCCGCCCACCAGGCCAGCCCCATCCCCAGGGCGAATTCCGCCAGGCGCGAGGGGAAGAACAGCCCCCGGGACCACATCTCCCAATCCACCGGCAGCAGGAAGAATCCGATCCCTCGACTGATGGCCGTCAGCAGCGCTGCTCCGACCCAGAAGCGGAGCAACCCCAGGCGTTGCAGCGCCATCCACAGGAAGGGAAAGACAGCGTAGAGCTGCATGATCAGGCCGATGAACCACCAGGCGGGGGAGATGAAGTAGAACACCTCCGGCAGGAACCGGAGGCCCAACAGGCTCAGCGCAAACCGGGGGTCGAGGGGGGAAAAGGGCTGCCATCGGGTCAGGTGGTTAAAAACCAGGAAGAAGAGATGGCCGGCCCAGTAAAGCGGAAAGAGGCGCAGGAAACGGCGCATGTAGAAGGCGCGCCGATCGATCCGGGCCTCTCGGGAACAGCTGACCAGCGCCCAGGTTAATCCAAACCCGCTGATCACCAGGAACACGCCGACCGCGTGATCTCCCAGCCATCCGATGTAGCGGAACAGATTGGCCAGCACAAAGGCAAGCAGATTCTCCTGGGGGAGGGGGTAGAGCTGCGACAGGCGCTGGCTCAGATCCGGCCAATCGTTGCGGGGGTGGACGAACCAGGGCGTGCCGTAGATCGGAATAGCCACGTGAAAGAGCACGATCATCAGGATGGCCAGGCCGCGCACGGCGTCCAGCCAGGGCAATCGGGGCGTTCGAGCGATCGAGGATGTAGAACGAGCCATCATGGTGCGGGACTCCCGGGGGATCCCTCCATCTCCCTCGTGTCGTGTTCCTGGCAACCTCTGGAGGCGCATCGGCCGTTCAGCCAGCCCAGCAGGCTGAGCCAGGCGTCCTGACTGAACTTCTCCGGCCAGTCCGGATCGGACCAATCGATCGGCCCCTCCGAGATGTCGAACAAGGTGTGCTCGGTGTGGGGGGCGATGAAGTAACTGGCCCCGTATCGGTAAACCGCCCGATGGATCTTCACCGCCTCTTCGCCAAGAGCGGCCTGGTTCGGCTCGCTGTCCGAGATGATGATATGAAGCGGGGCTTGAATCGCCAGGATCTTCTCTCCCGGCAGCAGACTGGACAGGAGCACCACTCCCGCCGGCCGATGAATCCCCACGAATTCCCCAAATCGTTGGGCCAGGATGTGCGTGCCAATGCTCTGGGCGATGATGAAAACGCAGCTTCGGTCAATCCCATCCTGGGCCATAGCCGCCCGATAGGCGGCCAGCGCATCGCGATCCTCGCAACAGCCGTAGATTCCCTCGCTCCGTCCGGTGCCACGTTTGTCAAAGCGGAAGACGGCGTAACCGGCGGGAACTAAGCGAGCCGCCAAGTATTGATACGCATCGCGATCCACCGGGCCCGAATGGTGGATGATGAAGACGAGGGGCGGGTTGGTCAGACCGGGCGGCCGGTCCAGCTGCCCGGCCAGGCGGGTGCCGTCTTCGCTCTGGAACGAGATCTCCTGAGCCACTGTCTGAAACGGAATTCGTTTGAAGTCCGCCTGCGTTCGCTGAGCGGAGGGGATGGATAGACCTTCGCAGGCGGATACCAGCGCCAATAAAGCCAGTATGGCCCCCGCCTGTTTGGAGATAGACGTGATAGCCAATATGAACCTCCCTAAGGGCTCGTGTTTTATCG
>NZ_JANWXB010000354.1 GCF_025055495.1 Thermoflexus sp.
AATCCGTAGGAGAGCTCGGAGGTCGCCCACGGCGCCCCTCCCATTTGATCGAAGAGTTTGCCCATTTCTGGTCCCAGAATATAATTCTTTCAAATATGTTCGTTTCTCCAGGGCGTCATATATCTTGAGGTTACACTCCTAAACTAGAGGGAGGATGCACAATGGAGCTGGCCCACCGGATCCGCCTGGCGCGCGGTCAGGAGCCGGCTGATTTGCTCCTCAAAGGAGGACGCCTGATCAATGTGTTTACCGGGGATGTGTATGAGGCCGATATCGCCATCCATGGCTCATGGATTGTGGGGATCGGGGAGGGCTACGCCGCCAGGGAGGTCATCGAGCTGAAAGGGCGCTTCGTGGCCCCCGGATTCATCGATGCCCATGTTCACATCGAAAGCAGTATGGTTCCCCCGCCGGAGTTCGCCCGCGCAGTTGTCCCCCGCGGCACCACCACCGTGATCATCGATCCCCACGAGATCGCCAACGTCCTGGGCCTGGATGGCATCCGCTATATGCTGAACGCCGCCAAGTATAACCCCCTGAGCGTCTTCGTGATGCTTCCCTCATGTGTTCCGGCCTCCCCGATGGAGACCGCAGGGGCGGCGCTCCACTGGTATGACCTCCAGCCTCTGCTCTCCAGCCCCTGGGTGCTGGGGCTGGCGGAGATGATGAATTATCCCGGCGTCATCCACGGCGACCCCGCGGTGCTGGACAAGCTCCGGGCCTTCGCCCATGTGGTCCGCGACGGCCACGCCCCCCAGCTCACCGGGCGGGACCTGGTGGCCTATGTGGCGGCCGGGATCACCTCGGATCACGAATGCACCACCGCGGAGGAGGCCCAGGAGAAAGCCCGGCTGGGGATGTATGTGTTTGTCCGCGAATCTTCGGTGGCCCGCAACCTGGCCGATCTCCTTCCCGCCATCACCCCCGCCAACAGCCGCCGCTTCTGTTTCTGCACCGATGATCGCCAGCCCGCGGATCTGCTGGAGGAGGGACATATCGACTTCCTGATCCGCAAGGCGGTGCGGTTGGGTCTGGACCCCGTCATCGCGATCCAAATGGCCACCCTGAACCCGGCGGAGCATTTCCGGCTTCACGACCGGGGCGCCATCGCGCCGAGCCGGCTGGCGGATCTGGTGGTGTTCTCGGATCTCTATGACCTCCGCCCGGAGCTCGTGTTCCGCCACGGGGTCCTGGTCGCCGAGGACGGCCGCCCCCTCTGGGAGCCGGTCAACCGGAAGGTCGACCTGCGGGGCACCATGAACATCGCCTGGGATCGGATCCAGTTCCGGATCCCGGCCCAGGGTCGTCGGATCCACGTCATCGGGGTGATTCCGGATCAGCTGATCACCAAGCACCTCATCGAGGACGCCCGGATCACCGACGGCCAGGCGATGGCGGACCCGGAGCGGGATCTGCTGAAGATCGCGGTGATTGAACGCCACCGGGCGACCGGACAGATGGGCCTGGGGTTTGTGAAGGGGATCGGACTGCGGCGGGGCGCGCTGGCGTCCTCGGTGGCGCACGATCACCACAACGTGGTGGTGGTGGGGGCCGATGATCGCTCGATGATGACCGCGGTTCGGGCGGTAGCCGAAGCCGGTGGAGGGGTAGCCGCTGCCGATGGAGATCAGATCTTAGCCCGTGTTCCCCTCCCCATCGCCGGCCTGATGTCGGATCAGCCCATTGAAACCGTCCGAAAACAGATGGAGGACGTGCTCGTGGCGGCCCGGGCCCTGGGCAGCGAGCTCCCCAACCCGCTGATGACCCTGAGCTTCCTGGCCCTCGAAGTGATCCCGGAGCTGAAGATCACCGACCTCGGCCTGGTAGACGTGAACCGGTTCGAGCGCATCCCGCTCTTTGTGGAGGAGTGAGGCTCCGGGTTGGGAGCGCGCCTTCGACGCGCTCCCAACCCATCCCCACTCCCTTCCTCCACCTAGTGCTTTGTCCAGTTA
>NZ_JANWXB010000425.1 GCF_025055495.1 Thermoflexus sp.
GAACAGGGCGACGTCGTGGGACCCGGCATGTGCGGCGACCCAGCCCGCGGCACCTCGCCAGTCCTCCTTTGCGTTAAGGGGGCTCCACAGATACTGGAACCCTACGGCGGCCAGCCCAATCCAGCCCGCCAAGGCCCCCGCCCGCCAAGCCGGATTCCCGATCCCAACTGCAAGCCCGGCAAGGATCAGCGGGGTCATGGACATCAAGTAGCGCGGCGAGGTGAGAGGAAAGCGCTGGCTGGACAGATACCAGAAGACTAGGCCCAGCGCGAGCCCGGCCAAGCCGGCTCGAATGCGGCGCTCGCTCCATGCCCCCAGGATCAGCATCACGCCGCCATACAGCGCCCCAAGGAGCGCAAGACGCGAATCCGGCGCATGATAAACCGTCCATGCGGTCAGAACCAGCCGAAGGGCTTCGAAAGGAGGAAGCGGGGGGTTCCACCACAGAGTTGCCTCTCGTTGCCCACTCCATGCTCGCCAGGCCAGCGGAAGCCCGGCCAAGATCAGGAGCGCAAGGGCTCCTCGCCCTCCACGGGAGGACCAGAGAGGACGCCCGGCGATGAAGGCGAGCCCGAGATGGACTATCGTCAAAAAAATCGCCGTCAGATGAACGTAATAGGCTGCTGCAAGCGTGAGGGCATACAGCAGCCAGCGATGAGGACGATTCTCCCGAAGCGCCTTCAGGAGCCAGACCGTGCTCATCGCGCTGAGGGCGAACAGCAACCCATAAACCCGCGCCTCCTGCGAGAACCAGATCAGGTAAGGCTGAGAAGCGCCCAGCGCCAGGGCAACCATCCGGGTAGATCTACGGCCAGCGAGTGCCCCCACATGCCAGAGCCAAGCCAGGCCGAACACGATCCACCAGGCGGAGAAAAAGCGAACAGCGAACTCCCCATCTCCCGCAAGGGCCATCCAGCCCTTCAAGAGCAGAAAATAAAGCGGGGGGCTCGCTTCTTCTTTAAAAGCCATTGTCCGTTCCAGCAGCACGGGCATCGGCAGCCGGGCGACCCAGACGGCCACCGCCTCATCCAGCCACATACTGTGGAACGTTAAAAACGGCAGTCGCAGGACCCACGCAACCCCAAGCAACAGCACGCCGATCCATAGCGAACGGGACATCGATGGCCCTATCCTCTGAAACCATGGAATGGATTCTCTGGCATCCGAGGGGCCTGCTCATCGGACCTCTCTTCGGTGTAAGGCCCCGTCGGGCTGGGGAATGGGAATGGCATGGCGCAGCGGGCCCTTTTCGTGGGGAGAATGCGCTCCACCTCCTGGGCAGGGGCCCAGCCGTGCCGTACTTGTGGCATTTTAGCTGGGGTTCCGTGATTGGGGAAATGAAAGCGGGCGAGACGATCGCACGATCGCCTCGCCCGCTTGAAAAACCTTTCCCGCCATCCTCTGCACCAAGAGTAGTCACTCCCTAGGGTAGTAACCGATCACCCCCAAGAGTTTCTGAACCCCTCTCCCCACGCTGCTTCGTGGCGTG
>NZ_JANWXB010000025.1 GCF_025055495.1 Thermoflexus sp.
GCCACCCCAATCTTTCTATCTCCACGCGGCCCTGCAGTGCGGGAAGAGGAATGCGCCTGACTGCGAATGGGCCGTAAGCGGAATCATCCTCCTATGGTCATCCGGCGGAAGGCCTCCGCGTAGCGCAGACCCACTGCCCGGCCTTCCTCGGCAGCCCAGGCCCGCAGGGTAGGGCTGGGATCCCAATCCCCGATCTGGCTGCGATGGCAGCGCAGGGCCTCGATTTTGATCTCCAGGGTCTCCTCGATATCGATCCACACATTGGGTTGTGCCGCGCCGTAGATGTAAGCTTCCTGCACCCGGTGAGGCGGAAGGCCCAGTTCCGGGAAAACCAGCGGCATGCCGGCCGCGGGGAACACGGCTTCCAGGGCTGCCTGGGCCGCCGCCCGATGATCCGGATGGTTGATGTAGTCGTCCCCGTAGAAATAAACCGAGGGATCCCCACAAACCAGGGCCTGGGGCCGGAAGCGGCGGATCTCCCGCACCAGCTCCCGCCGCAGCTCCAGGGTGGGCTGGAGCATGCCATCCGGATGGCGCAGGAAGATCACCTCGGCGATGCCTAAGACGCGGGCGGCCGCCTCCTGTTCCGCCTCCCGGATCCGCGCGATCTCCTCCCGGGATCGGTTCGCCTCCTCGGCTCCAGCGTCCCCACTGGTGCAGAGGACCAGGGCGATGAGGCTGCCCCGCCGGGCCCACTTGGCCAGCGTGCCCGCGCAGGTGAACTCCACGTCGTCCGGATGGGCGGCCACCACCAACACGCGCTCTGGCGTCGTCGGCTCGATCATGGCTCCTCCCTGTTCGGGGAATGCGGAAGGCAGATGGAGCCGTCGGAGGGCCATCCTATCCGCCCTCAAAATTCAGGAGTCGTGTGCTTGGTTCCTCAGCGCCTCCTCTCTCCCCTCTCACAGCTCATGGGCGGGGAGGGAGCGGATGAGAAACGCCCCCGACGATCCTCCTTCGACGCTCCGACTATATCGCGACTCCCGAGATCCTGCGAAAGGCGTGAAGCGCGCGCTGGCGTCCGGCAGACGGAGCGCGCCCCATCCGCTTACGAGGGCCGCCGTCCTTGATCCCCAGAGTGAAACGAAGAATGGAAGTCAAAGGATGAGGCGAGGCGTGGGGAGTCCAGATGAAGTTCTGAGCGACCCATATCTTGCATTTACAAATTTCGATTTATCGAATATTGTCGATGATATGCTTAACCGAAATCTCACGAAACCTACACGGTTTTTTAACGCATCCCGTGGAGAAATTGATGTAAAATCCCGCTCGTGAAAGAGGGGTTCAGGTTGGTGCGGTCGCGGCGAAGATCCCTGGGCTCCGGCGCGAGATCTTGTTCAGGAGGATATCAGCGATGGAGGAGCGGAAGCGGCTGGAGGAGGAGCCTCCTGGCGCAAAACGCCGTAGCCGGCGAGCGCCCATCTGGCGGGATGTGCCGGATGAGCAGTGGGAGGACTGGCGCTGGCAGCTCACCCACCGCCTGAATTCCGTGGAGCAGCTCAAGCGGATCATCCGCCTGACCCCCGAAGAGGAAGCCGGTGCGGCGGCGACCCATCGGTTTCGTATGGATATCACCCCATATTTCGCCTCCCTGATCGATCCCGACGACCCGAGCTGCCCCATTCGGCGCCAGGTGATCCCCACCGCCCGGGAGCTGGAGCCGACCCCGGGGTTGATGGAGGATTCCCTTTCCGAGGACAAGCATTCCCCGGTCCCAGGCCTGGTCCATCGCTATCCCGATCGGGTGCTGATGCTGGTCACGACCCAGTGTGCCAGCTACTGCCGCTTCTGCACCCGCAGCCGGATCGTGGGGGATCCCCACGCGACTTTCGGGCGGCGGGATTACGATCGACAGATCGAATACATCGCCCGCACCCCCCAGATCCGGGATGTGTTGCTCTCCGGGGGCGATCCGCTGATCCTCCCCCAGCCGATCCTGGAGGATCTGCTGCGCCGGTTGCGCGAGATCCCGCATGTGGAGGTCATCCGCGTCGGGACCCGGGTGCCGATCTTCCTGCCGCAGCGGATCACCGATGACCTTGTGGCGATGCTGCGCAAATACCATCCGCTGTGGATGAACATCCACATCAACCACCCGAAGGAGCTGACGCCGGAGGTGACCGAAGCCCTGGCGAAGCTGGCCGACGCGGGCATCCCCCTGGGCAGCCAGACGGTGCTGCTGGCCGGGGTCAACGATTGTCCCCACATCATCCGCGCCCTGGTCCACGAGTTGGTCCGGCGCCGGGTGCGACCCTACTACCTTTACCAGTGCGACCTGGTGGAGGGCGCTGGCCACTTCCGCACGCCGGTTTCGAAGGGGATCGAGATCATAGAGGCGCTGCGGGGTCACACCAGCGGCTATGCCATCCCAACGTATGTGATCGACCTGCCCGGCGGCGGCGGGAAGGTGCCGGTGATGCCCAACTACCTGCTGGCGATGAGCGAGCGGCGGGTCGTGCTGCGGAACTTCGAGGGGTTCATCAGCGCCTATGAACAGCCGACCGACTATATGCCGCATGACCCGAGCCGTTGCGAATACTGCCGGAACCAGCGCCCGGAGCCCGGCCAGCGGGGGATCTTCGGGCTGCTTCAGGGCGACGCAATGACGATCGAACCGGAAGGCTTTGAGGCGGTTCACCGCCGGCTGCACACCGGGGGAACGGAGACGGCGCCGTTGATCGTCGGGGAGCCCCTCCCGGTGGTGAATGGGGAGGTGCTCTGATGCGAGTGGCCGTCCTGGCGAACCTGAAACGGAACGCGCCCCATCAACCGGACGAGCCGCCGGATGCCTGGGCGGAGCTGGACTCGGATCAGACCGTGGAGGGGATCGCCCGGGCGCTGGAGGCATGGGGGCACACGACGGCGATCTTCGAGGGAAACCTCGACCTCCCGGAGGCGTTGCGCCGCTTCCAACCGGACATCTGTTTCAACATCTGCGAGGGGTACTGGGGGGACTCCCGGGAGGCCCATGTGCCGGCCATGCTGGAGATGATGCGGATCCCCTATACCGGCTCCCGGGTCCTGGCCCTGGCGATCTCCCTGGACAAGGCGATGACCAAGCGGGTGTGGATCGCCGAAGGGCTTCCCACTCCGCCGTTCCAGGTGTTCCGACGGCCGGATGAGCCGTTGAACCCCCGCCTTTCCTTCCCGCTGTTCGTCAAGCCGAACCGGGAGGGGAGCGGGATGGGCATCTCCGCCAAGTCCGTAGTGACCAACGAGGCTGAGTTGCGGGAGCAGGTGGCCTACATCCTCCGAACCTACCGTCAGGAGGCCCTGGTGGAGGCCTTCATCGACGGCCCGGAGCTCACCGTGGGCCTCATCGGGAACGTGGAGGGGGATGCGGCATGGCTTCGACCCCCGGGGGGATGGGCGACCGAGGAAGGCCTGGAGATCGGCGGGGTCCACGTCTTCCCGCCGATGATGGTGGATCTCAGTCCATGCCCGCCGGATCAACGCGGGCTGTATACCTCCTATATCAAGTCGGAGATGCCGCTGGGCCCGCGATATCTCTGCCCGGCCCCGCTGGACCCGGCTGTCTTGCGGGAGGCCCAGCGGCTGGCCTTCGAGGCCTTCCGGGCGATCGGGGCTTGCGATATGAGCCGGGTGGACATGCGGATCGACGCGGCCACCGGTCGAGTTTACCTGCTGGAAATCAACACGCTGCCCGGGCTGAATCCAGAATATAGCGATATGGTGCTGAACGCCCGGGCCGATGGGATGCCGTATGAGGTGCTGATCGCCCGGATCCTGGAGGCGGCCTGCCGACGCTATCGCCTTCCGGTGAAGCCCGCCCTTGAGCCGGCCGGGATGAGGACTCCGTAGGGGCACGGCGTCGCTGTGCCCCCACAGCGGCCAAACCCTCATCCGTGGAGCTTCCATGCGCCGTCGTCGCCCGCTTGCGCCGAACCGTGTGCTGATCCTTTACAGCGTGGTGAAGCGGCTCCCGCGCGGAGAGCCCCGCGACTGGATCGCTGAGGAGGAGGTCCTGGTCACCGCTCAGGCGATGGCTTCTGCCTTGATCGAGCAGGGATGGACGGTAACGGCCCGAGGGGTCTGGGATCTGGACTCCCTGCGGGAGGCGCTGGAGGATTTTGATCCTCAAGACACGGCGGTGATCAACCTCTGCGAAACCCTCGATGGACGTCCGCAGGGGGAGGCGATCGTGCCCGTCGTCCTGGAGGCCCGGGGGTTCGCCTATACCGGATCCCCGGGTTCCACGCTCTCCCTCTGTTTAGACAAAGCGCGGGCCAAAGCCCGCCTTCGGGCGGTTGGCCTGCCCACTCCGCCCGCCCAGGTGGTCCACGATCCCCGAGATCGCCTTCGAATCCCCCTTCCGGCGATGGTCAAGCCGCTGGCCGAGGATGCCAGCCATGGGATCGATCGGGAGTCTGTAGCCACCGAGGAAGGGGCCCTCCGGAAGCGGATCGCTTACATCCTGGAAACCTATCGTCAGCCAGCGCTGGTGGAGGCCTTTATCGAGGGGCGCGAGTTCAACGTGGCCATCTGGGGCGGGCGGACGCTGGAGGTCCTTCCCCTGGCGGAGATCGACTACTCTCGGATTGCGAACCCGATGTGGCGGATCTGCACCTTCGCCGCCAAGTGGTTGCCGGGCTCTGAAGAGTATGAATTGACACCAGTGCGATGCCCGGCCCCTGTCGACGAGGCGCTGGCGGCCCGCATCCGGGAGGTCGCGGTCCGGGCCTTCCGGGCGGCGCGTTGTCGGGATTACGGACGGGTGGATCTCCGGCTTCAGGGGGAAACCCCGTATGTGCTGGAGGTCAACCCGAATCCCAGCCTGGCGCCGAACAGCGGATTCGTTCAGGCGGCCCAGGTGGCTGGGTATTCCTACGGGGCGCTGGCCGAGCGGCTGATCCGCCTGGCCTGGGAACGGCGCCACCGGCGGAAGGAGGCCATAACATCTCAACTGGTCCAGACGGTGGAAGCGGATGTCGCCTATTCGATGGCCTCGAGCGGATGAGGGGGAAGCGATCCGGGCGCTGGCGGAGCGATGTGGCGTGTTCCGGCCCGAGGAGATCCGGACGTTAATGGAGATCTTTGAGGAAGCCTGCACGAAGGGGTTCGAGGGAAGCGGTTATTATTTCCGGATCTGGTCGGACGGCGAGAGGGGAGCGCCGCTGGGGCTGATCTGCTATGGGCGCCGACCGATGACCCGATGGTCGTGGGATCTCTACTGGTTGCTGGTGGATCCCCGAGCGCAGCGCCGGGGCATCGGCACCGCTCTCTTCCGGGCGATGGAGGAGCATGTGGAGCGAGAGGGGGGGAGGTGGATCCTGGTGGAGACGGCGACCACCCCTGCCTACGCTCCGGCCCGTCGCTTCTATGAGCGCCATGGGTTCCGGTTGCTGGCGGTGGTGGAGGATTTCTACGAGGAGGGTGAAGGGCTGGCTATATACCTCAAGGGCCTCTCCCGGTTGCCGGGCGCGCACCGGCCTTCAGCGGCAGAAGCCTATGCGCAGGAGGTGGAATGATGCGGCATCCGTCGAGGCCGAGGACCCTGCGCCAGGTGATCCTGCTCTACAACGTGGATGGCGCGTGGCCTCCGGAAGATCAGATGTATGCCCGGGAGTGTGCGCGCAGATTGCATGAAGGTCTTCAAGCCCATGGCCTGGTGGTCCACCCGGTGGAGGTCTGCCGGGAGGTCCTGAGCGCTCTGGCCCCCTATGATCCCGCGGAATGGGTGGTGTTTAACTGGTGTGAGGCGCTGGAGGGCGATCCCTACGCGGAGCCTCGCATCGCCCGGGCGCTGGAGTCGGCCGGTTTCCTTTACACCGGATCCGGTCCGTGGACCCTGACGGTGGCGGGGAACAAGGCGCTGATGAAGGCCTTCCTCACCCTGAACGGCATCCCCACGCCGACCTGGCGGGTCTGCCAACGGCTGCTGGATCTGGAGGGATGGACGGACTTCCCGGCGATTGTGAAGCCGATTCGGGAGCATGGCAGCATTGGGATCACGCCGGAGGCGGTGGTGACCTCTCCCGCGGCATTGAGAGCGCGGGTGGAATATGTGCTGGAGACGCTCCGCCAGCCCGCCTTGGTGGAGGCCTTCATCCCAGGTCGGGAGCTGAACGTCAGCTTATGGGGGAACGGCGATCCGGAGCCCCTGCCGATCTCGGAGATCCTCTTCGATGGGTTGCGGGAAGAGGAGCAAATCGTGGATCAATTCGCGAAGTGGGATCGGCAGAGCGAACGGTATCGACGGACCATCCCGCAGGTGCCGGCGCCGCTGGATGAGCGGACGGAGGCCGAAGTGGTGCACGTGGCGACGCTGGCCTATCGGGCCCTGCGGGTTCGGGATTACGGGCGGGTGGACATCCGGCTGGCGCCGGATGGGATGCCTTATGTCATCGATGTGAATCCGAACCCCGACATCTCGCTGGACGCGGGGTTTGTGCGCTCCGCGGCGGCAGCGGGCTATGACTACGGGCGGATGGCCGCCCATATCCTGCGGATCGCGTGGGCCCGGCGCACACGGCGCGCCCCCGTGTCTCTGGCTCTCCCCCGTGTGCGGGCATAGTTCATCCGAGGGCCGGCGATGGATCCCTCGGCGGATTCCGCTACAGGCTACGAAAGGCACCCCAAGGCCCATGATGGCCTTGGGGGATCAGGTTTGGAAGGAAGAGCCCAGGATGAAGTTCTCCAGGCCGCGGATCTCGCTCTCGCGCGCCGCCAGCGCAGCGAAGAGCACGTCGCGGATCGAGAGGATGCCGACGACGCGCCCCTGATCCACAACGGGAAGATGCCGAACCCCGTATTCGTTCATAAGCCGCAGGCATTCCTCAACGCTGGCATTCGGGGTGACGGTGATCATCTGGGTGGTCATGACCTCGCGGACCGGGGTCTGGCTGGCCACGCGGCCCTGGAGCTCGCCCTTGAGAAGGTAGTCGCGCTCCGTGTAGATGCCCACGATGCGATCCCCTTCCCGCACGAGCACGGCCCCGATGCGTGCCTCGGCCATCACGCGCAGGGCCTCGAGCACCGTGTCATCGGCCGAAACGGCCAGGTAACCCGTCCGACCCTTCTGCCGCAGGAGATCCTGTGCGGTGAACATCTTCGCGCTCCTCCAACAAATTGGGTGGCCGGATCATCCCGACGTGCTCTGTCCGTTTTGGGGATTTTTCTCTCCCTCTCCACGGCCCCTTGGGCGGTGGAGAGGGGCCACCGCCTTCCGGACCGGCTTCGGTTCCCCTATCTCCAGTTCCTAACTGGACAAAGCCCTCCCTCCATCGTGCCCTCATTATATCGAAAAACGCGCCCCGGGGTCGACCCGATCCTCACTGTATTCGGACATGAGCTGAGAAATTAAGCGGAAGCCTCGGATGTCGGGGACTTTATTCCCACTCAATCGTGGCCGGGGGCTTGTGGGTGATGTCATAAAGCACGCGGTTCACCCCCGGGACTTCATTCACGATGCGGGTGGCAATCCGATCCAGAATCTCGTGCGGCAGCGGGACCCAGGAGGCGGTCATGAAATCCTCGGTGGCTACGGCGCGGATGGCCACCACTTCCTCGTAGGTTCGGGCGTCCCCCATCACCCCCACGCTGCGCACAGGCAGCAGCACGGCGAAGGCCTGGGCGACGCGGTCCGCCCATCCGGAATGGGCCAGCTCTTCCTGAACAATCGCGTCAGCGGCGCGGAGCCGTTCCAGCCGCTCCCAGGTGACCTCGCCGACGCACCGCACGGCCAGCCCGGGTCCTGGGAAGGGCTGTCGCCGGAGCAGCTCCGCGGGCAGGCCCAGATGCGCCCCCAGGGCCCGCGCTTCATCCTTGAACAGATACCGGAGGGGCTCGATGAGCTCGAAGGAGAGATCCGGCGGCAGGCCTCCCACATTGTGGTGGGTCTTGATGCGGGCGGCGGCTCGCCGCTCGGGCCCTCGGCTTTCAATGACGTCTGGATAGAGGGTTCCCTGGGCGAGGAACCGGAAAGGGCCCAGCCGACGGGCGTGCTCCGTGAAAACGGCGATGAAGGCGTGGCCGATGCGCACTCGCTTCTCCTCCGGATCGATGATCCCGCGCAGCGCCTCAAGGAAGGTTTCCGCCGCGTGGACGGCGACGATCGGGAGCCCCAACCCGCGCAGGGCCCGAACCACCGCCTCCGCTTCCCCTTGACGCAGCAACCCGGTGTCCACGAACAGGCAGGTCAGCCGATCGCCGACGGCGCGATGGACCAGCGCGGCGGTCACGGTGGAATCCACACCGCCCGAGACGGCGCACAGCACCCGCTCTCCCCCCACCCGTTCCCGGATCCGGGCGATCTGCTCCTCGGCGATGGCCGGTGGGATCCATGTGGGCCGGCAGCCGCACAGATCCAGGGCGAACCGGCGCAGGAGCTCCCGACCCAGGGGCGTATGGGCGACCTCGGGGTGGAACTGCACCCCGTAGAGGCGCCGTTCGGGATCCCCGATGGCCGCCAGCGGGGCGTTCGGGGAACGGGCCATGGCGCGAAAGCCCGGCGGGAGGGCTTCCACCCGGTCCCCGTGGGACATCCAGACGGTCATGGGGGATGGAAGGCCATGCCACAGGGGATCCGCTGGGGTTAGGATCTCGATCTCGGCCCGGCCGTATTCGCGGGCGGGGGCGGGGGCCACCCGTCCGCCCAGGGCGTGGGCCAGCAGTTGCATCCCGTAGCAGATCCCCAGCACCGGCCGTCCGCTCTCCAGGACATACGTCGGGAGGGTGGGGGCGCCGGCTTCATAGACACTGGCGGGCCCTCCGGAGAGGATAAACCCCTTCGGCCGGAGGGCCAGCACCTCCTCTGGGTCTGCATCCCAGGGGAACAGCTCCGCGTAGACGCCGCTCTCCCGGATGCGGCGGACGATCAGTTGGGCGTATTGGGAACCGAAGTCGAGAACGACCAAGGCATCGTGGTTGGGTCGGATCATGCGGTGCCTTCCCGAAGGGATCGTTCGCGGGCCAGGGTGTGGCTGGATCGGCCTGCCCGGCCGGGTCGCCTTGCAGTCGGGAGATGGAGGGTTTTCATCGCGTCTCGCGCCATGGGGGGTTCAGATCACACCCAGCTCCCGGCCCACTTTTGCGAAGGCCTCCAGGCCGAAATCCAGGTCCTGTCGTTCGTGGGCGGCGGAGATCATCACCCGGATGCGGGCCTTGCCCCGGGGGACAGTGGGGTAGCCGATGGCCTGGGCGAACACCCCTTCCTCGAAGAGGCGGCGGCTGAAGGCCTGAGCGAGGCGCGCGTCCCCTAACATCACGGGGGTAATGGGGGTCACGCTCCCGCCCAGGTCAAAGCCCAGGCGACGCATTTCCTCCTTGAAGTAGCGCGTGTTCTCCCAGAGCCGGTCCACCCGTTCCGTGGACTCCTCTAAGATCTCGACGGCGGCGATGCAGGCAGCGGTATCCGCTGCGGTCATGGCGCTGGAGAACAGGAAGGGGCGTCCGCGCTGGCGCAGCCATTCCACGATCTCCCGCCGCCCGGCCACATAGCCGCCCACCACCCCGAAGGCCTTGGAGAGCGTCCCCACCTCGATGTCCACCCGACCGTGGAGCCCGAAGTGGTCCACGATGCCTCGGCCGCCGCGGCCCAGGACCCCCTCGCCGTGGGCGTCGTCGACCATCAGCAACAAGCCGTAGCGCTCGGCGATTTCCACGATGGCGGGCAGAGGGGCGATGTCGCCGTCCATGGAGAAGACCCCATCGGTGACGATCAAGCCCCGGCGGAAGCTGCCCAGGCTCTCCTGGATTTTCGCCTCCAGGTCGTGGGGGTCATTGTGGGCATAGCGGACGATGCGGGCCCGGGAGAGGCGGCAGCCGTCGATGATGCTGGCGTGGTTGAGCTCATCGGAGAAGATGACGTCCCCCTCGCCCACCAGGGCGGGGATGGCCGCCAGGTTGGCGTTGAAGCCGGATTGGAAAGAGAGGGCGGCCTCCACGCCCTTAAAGCGAGCCAGCTTTTCCTCCAGGATCAAGTGGAGATCCAGGGTGCCGGCGATGGTGCGCACGGCGGCGGGGCCCACGCCGTAGCGTTCGATGGCCTGACGGGCGGCTTCGCGCATGCGCGGATGATTGGCCAGGCCCAGGTAGTTGTTGGAGCAAAAATTCAGCACGCGACGCCCATCGACCATCAGCCATGGCCCCTGGGCCGACTGGATGGTGCGGATATGGATGTAGAGGCCCTGGTCCTGGAGGGCCTGCAACTCCTCCCGGATCCATGCCAGTTTATCAGTCGTAGCGGGTTGAACCGTCATTCTGAGACCTCCTGAGCGGATAGAGGGATCGAATCCAGGCGCCGCCTCGTCGGGCGGGAGTTTGTCCTGTTTCCCCTCCTCTGAGGAAGGGGGTGGGCGATTCCGTTATGCTTATGGGATCAACATCACCTTTCCACTCTGGCCGCTGGCCATTATGGCGAAGGCCTGGTCGAACTCTTCCAGACGGAAGCGGTGGGTGACCACCGGCCGCAGGTCCACGACCCCGGCGTTGAGCAGGCCGCGGATCTCATACCAGGTCTCCCACAGGCGTCGTCCCACGATGCCGTGGATCGTGATGCCTTTGAAGATCACCAGATTCGAGAGATCGAATTCGATGGGTCCAGGGGGGAGGCCCAGGAGGGCGGCCTGGCCGCCGGGCTTGAGGACGGCGAATCCCTCCCGGATGGCGGAGGGAGCGCCGGACATCTCCAGCAGCACGTCCACCTCGCCCCCGGTGAGGTCCCGGATCGCTTCCACGATGTGGATCTCATTGGGGTTGAGGATGTGATCGGCGCCCATACGGCGGGCAAGTTCTAGGCGGTAGGGGCTGATATCGGTGGCGATGACCATTCGGGCGCCGAGGGCGCGGGCGACAGCGATGGTCATCAACCCTACGGGGCCGCATCCGGTCACCAGCACCTTGCGTGCCCGGAGATCGACGGCGAAGGCGGTGTGGACGGCGTTGCCGAAGTTCTCCAGGAGGACGGCGACCTCGAGGGGGAGGTCGGGGGGGTTGACCCAGGCGTTTTCGGCGGGGATGACGATGAAGTCGGCGAACGCGCCGTTGCGGTCCACGCCCAGGATGCGGGTGTTGCGGCAGAGGTGGCCTTTACCGGTGCGGCACATATCGCAGCGGCCGCAGACCACGTGGCTTTCCGCCGAGACGAAATCGCCGATGCGGATGTCGTTGACCTCTGGCCCCAGCTCGACGACCTCCCCGCAGAATTCGTGGCCGATGATCAGGGGCGGATGGATACGTCCCTGGGCCCATGGATCCCAGCGATAGATATGGAGATCGGTTCCGCAAATGGAGGCGGCCTTCACCCTCACTAGGATCTCGCCGGGGCCGGGGGAGGGGATGGGATAGCGGGCCAGGGTGAGGCCCGGTTCCGGCGCTGCCTTGATCACGGCCCGCATAGTTTCGGTCATTCCGAAGCCTCCCGATGCGGGATCTGGATCCATTCCCGGTTCGCTGGGAACAGGGTCCTTTACTAACTATTATGGCTCGGTTTAAGAGGGAAGCTATATTCCTGGGGTTTGCGTTCCCTGGCGGCGGGGGACATTCCGGATCTGTTGGATTCAGCTTCGGGTGGCGGCCGGGTGGTTCTCCCGCCTTTGGCGAGTATAGGCCGTCTGGGTTTACAGGCCGGAGGATAGGGAGAGGGGGCCGGCCTGACGCTCTTCGGGGATGGAGATTCAAGCTTAGTTACCATGGCGCAAAAATCTTCCGTGGACCCCCATGGGATTTGCGGCGATCGGGGGTTCACGGGAGTGTTTTATAATGGCTTCTATCACCGCATTCTTTCCCCCCTATTTCCGTCCCATTTTTCATCCCGTAATCCTAAGTATTTATCTCTTCTTTCTACATATTTCTTTGATTTTGATAAAGATTTCCGCGGACCTCGTCGTGGCTTCTGAACCCTTCACGGCAAGGAGAGGCTTGACAAATCCCTGTGATAGTGGTAAAAACAGAAACGAGGAAAGGGAAATCCCCGTCTTTTCTCTCCATTCCCTTCTCTCCTCTCAAATTGCTGGCCCTCAATCGAACCAGCGTGGGATTGAAACTTTTCTCCCGAATGCGGTGTTCGGGCGGTATGCGTCACCCTCAATCGAACCAGCGTGGGATTGAAACTCTTGGTGGCGGTCGGGTGGGATATTCTGACCAGCCCTCAATCGAACCAGCGTGGGATTGAAACTTTTCTCC
>NZ_JANWXB010000130.1 GCF_025055495.1 Thermoflexus sp.
CCCTTCCACCCCCCCTTCTCCCGCGCCTCCCCATCTGGCCACCCATCACGAGTTCCACCCGCTGGGTCCACCTTCGGCCCCCCCCCGGGGTTTTTGGGGGGGGGGCGCCGCCTGCGGCGGCGCCCCCCAGAGCCCTGGGGGAGGGGCCTAGTTGACTTCCCTCCCAAAGGCGCCTGGACCGGAATTGTCGCCCGAAATTCCACATAGCGTAATATTTAGGATAGCAACCCCGCTGGCCTCGCCAAACTCATCGCCTCCATCGCCCTCCCGGGAAAGGGATCCATCATCGATTCCCCTTCCCTTCAAGGTAAAATTTGCACGTCCGCCGGCATCCCTATCTTGAGACGGCCCTCGGGATTCGGGACTCGCACGGTTACGGCGAAGACCAGCACCTGACGTTCCTCGCGGGTCTGGACGTTCCGCGGGGTGAAAGTGGCCTCGGGCGCGATCCGGGCGATGACTCCTGGGAACTGTTCCCCCGGGAATGCATCGACCTGGACGACCGCGGGTTGTCCCACCCGAAGACGACCCAGAAGGCTCACAGGCACAAAAATGGTAGCCTCCAGGGGATCCACCGCGCTCAGGCTGAGCACCGGTTGCCCGGCTCGAACGGTCTCCCCTTCATGAGCCAGGCGCTCGGAGACCGTCGCGGTAAAGGGAGCCGTCAGGCGGAGTCGTTCCACCTGTAGCCGCAACAGGTCCCGTCGGGCCTCGGCCAGGGCCACGGCCGCCCGCGCCTGATTCCGTTCCCACAGGGTCGGCCCGTTCCGCGCGCGATCCAGACGGGCCTGCGGGGCGCGAAGGGCCGCCTCGGCCGCCTGGATCTGTGCCTCCGCCGCGTGAACCTGCGCCAGCAGGGCTAGGGGGCGCTGGCGCATGGCGATCAGGCCCTCCAGGCGAGCGCGGGCGGCGTCTCGCTCCGCCTCCGCCGCCCGCCACGCAGCCTCCGCGGCGGCCACCTGCCGGTCGGCGATCTCGCGCTGCCCAAACGGCAGGCGGTCCCGATCCGCCCGCGCTTTTTCCAGCTCCGCCCGTGCCCGCTCGACTCCCTGCTCCGCCATCGCCAGCGCAGTTTGCGCCTCCAGGATCTGGCGCTCCAGATCCTGGGGCTCGCGAAGCTGCCGCAACAGCGCCTGATAGCGGCGCTCCGCCGCTTCGACCTCCGCCGCGGCCTGTCGGACCTGGGCGGCCAGCACCGCTTGTTGCTCCGGCGACATCCCAGCCTCCAGCGCGGCCGCTTCCGCCTGGGCCGCGGCCAGGGCCGCCTCCGCCTCCATCAGCTGCTGAGACAGGACCGGGTCCTCCAGCTCGGCCACCCGTTCGCCCGACCTCACTGTCGTTCCCTCCTCCGCCAGCCATCGGACGATCCCGCTCACTTCCGCGGAGAGCTGGACCCTTCGCCCTGTCAACGTGCCGGAAAACATCATGCTTCCCCTGAATCCGCTCGCTGCAGGCCGGGAGAGCCACCATGCGCCGGCCAGGGCTGCGATCCCACCGATCGCAATCACCAAAATACCTGCACGAAGGGGTTTGCGCATTCAGAGGCCTCCATGCGACGGCTGGAAGGATCCTGCGGCATCGTCTTTTGATCGCTGCAGAACAGATTCAGGACACTCAACCGAGGAACGATCCATCCGGGCATCCCAGCCGCGTTATGGCACTTCCACATCGGCCGGCATGCCGGGCTTCAGACGGCCCTCCGGGTTCTCCAGCCGAATGCGAGCCGCAAAGGTCAGATGGACCCGTTCTTCCTGGGTCTGGACCTGGCGAGGGGTGAACGAAGCCTCCTCCGCGATGTGGGTGACCAGACCTTCAAAACGCTCGTCGGGAAATCCTTCCACCATCACCGGAACGTTCATGCCCGGGCGCACCCGACCGAGCGCCGTCTCCGGAATGTAGACGGTCAGCGTGAGGATTCGCAGGTCCATCAGCTGCATCACCCGGGTGCCCGGCGCAACCAGCTCGCCCGGCTCGACGGCCCGCAAGGCCACGATCCCATCCTGCGGCGCTTGTAACGTGTATCGTCCGCGCCGGGCCTTCAGGGCCTCCAGGGCGGCTTCGGCCTGGCGCAGGCGGGCCCGGGCAGCTTCCCGCTGTTCCCGCGTCGCTCCTGCCCGAAGCGCGACCAGTCGAGCCCGGGCCGCTTCGAGGGCCGCCTCCGCCGCCCGATAACGGCCCTCCGCCTCCACAACCTGGATCCTCAACGTCAGTGGATCCTGAACTACCGCATCCAGGTAATCCCGCAGGGCGCGGCTGCCGTCATAGGCCACCCCGGCCCGGTTCACCTCGGCCCAGGCGGCCCAATAAGCGTAAGGTGCATCCCGCACCTCGCCTGGCAGTGGGGGGCGCAGGTTGGGGGGGAGCTGCTCCCAATCCCGAATCGCTGCCTCCGCGCGGTTCTTGAGGATCTCCGCGATCTCCTTCATCGCCACGGCCTGCTCCAGTCGGGCCTGAGCCGCGCGAGCCTGGGCGGCGGCCACCGCCCGCTGGATCTGCAGCTCCTGAGGCTCTCGCCACATCACCAGCGCATCCTGCCAGGCTTGATAGGTGCCATCCCGCAGCGCCTGGGCCTGATCCACCAGCGCCATCGCTTCCCGCACATCCTCGTCCCGAGGGCCAGCCTCCAGGGCCTCCAGGGCGGCCCGAGCCTGGGCCACCTGGGCCTCCGCCATCCGGATCTGGGCTTCCAGGAAGGCCGGATCCAGCTCCATCAGAGGCTGGCCCGCCTGGACAGCCTCGCCTTCCTCCACCCACACCTGAAGCACGCGACCGCCTTCCACAGCGATGACATCGATCGTCTGGGCCTCCAGATAGCCGGAAGCCCGCAAAGGCCGCTCGATCCCAGGCTGACATGCGATGGCGAATGCGAGGAGGCTGAACAAAAACGCACGCAATTTCCCCCTGATCCTCATTCACCATTCCTCCATTCTGAAGTGCGGATCTCAGACGCGGCAGGGTTGATGTTTTCTCTCTGATCTCCGAAGCGTATGGCCAGCGCGATCTGCGGGATCATCTCAACCGGCCGGGTCAAAGCGCTCCCGCTCGATCACCCACAGAAAGATGTCCTCCAGGGATGGGGCCACGGGTTCCACGGAGATGGACTCCAGGCCCGCGGTTTCCAAGCGCCTCCGGATTTCTTCTAGGGAAACCTCAGGCGCGCGAAGGTAGACATGGATGCGAGCCCCATGGAGCGTCACATACGGAAAGATCGACCATCCCCGTAGCAGAGCCAGCGCGCGATCCAGCGGCGTCGCCGCGATCTCCAGCACACGCCCCATATCGGCCATCGCCTTCAATTCGGTAGGTGCCCCCTGCAGAATCAGGCGGCCGTTATGGATGAGGGCCAAGCGAGAACACTGTTCCGCCTCATCCATGTAATGGGTGGTGACAAACACCGTGATCCCCTGTTCCGCCAGCCGATACAGTAAGGACCAGATCTCCCGCCGCGCTAACGGATCCATCCCGGCCGTCGGCTCATCCAGAAACACGATCTCCGGCTCGTGAAGCAAAGCGACCGCCAGGGCCACCCGCTGCCGCCATCCCCCCGCCAGATGTCGAACCAGGCGCCGCTCCTGTCCGGTCAAGCCCAGGAGCTCCAGCAACGCCGGGATGCGATCCGCCAGCCGGGGGAAAGACAGCCCATACGCCGCTCCATAAAACCGCAGCGTCTCCTCCACCGAAAGATCCGGATACAGGCTGAAGCGCTGGCTCACATAGCCAATTCGCGGACGGATCCGCGCGGTCTCTCGCGTCGCATCGTGCCCCAGCACCCAGGCGCGACCCTCGGTCGGCTCCAGAAGCCCCAGCAGCATCCGGATGGTTGTCGTCTTCCCCGCCCCATTCGGGCCCAGAAACCCGAAGATCTCCCCCCGGCGAACCTCAAAGGAAACATGATCCACCGCCGTGAACGTCCCGAAACGGCGGGTCAGCCCCTCGGCGCGAATCACCGCCTCATCCATCGGCCGTCTCCTGATGCATCAGGTGGGCGAAAACCTCCTCCAGGCGCGGCGCGGCCCACCGCGCCTCTTGAACGATGGCGCCGGGGATCCCTCGCGCCGCTTCTTCCACGTCCTCCGGGGAAAGGCTTCCCTCCCGCACCACCAGCCGGATCCGATCGCCCAGGATCACCGCTTCCAGAACCCCGGGATGATCCCTCAGCGCGGCGTGGACCCCCATGATCGGCTGGGCGATGATCTCGATCACCGGATGGCCCAGCGAGGCGCGAAGTCGATCCGGGGCATCGATCGCCAGCATGCGCCCGCGATGCATCAGCGCCACCCGCGTGCAACGCTCCGCCTCGTCCAGATAGGGCGTGGTCACCAGGATGGTCACTCCCTGAAGATGAAACTCACTGAGCAGATCCCATAGCTCCCGCCGTGACACTGGATCCACACCCGTCGTAGGCTCATCCAGCAACAGCAGGCGAGGCCGATGGATCATCGCCCCGATCAGGGCCAGTTTCTTCTGCATCCCCCCCGAAAGTTGGACCGCGCGGCGGTCCAGGAATCGCTCGAGGCGGGCAAAATGAAGCAGGCGCTCCATCCAGGCGGGATCGGATGCTCCATACATTGTGGAAAAGAAAAGCAGGTTCTCCCGCACCGTGAGGTCTCCATACAGGCTGAAGTTCTGAGGCATATATCCGAGCAGCGGGCGAACTCGTTCCAGCTCCCGGAGCAGATCCCGGTCGAAAAGCCGCAGGGAGCCCGCGTCGGGGCGTATCACCCCCGCGAGGATCCGCAACAGGGTCGTCTTCCCGGCGCCGTCCGGACCGATGATCCCGAAGATTTCGCCCTCATCCACCATGAAAGACAGATCCATCAGAGCCCGGACAGGACCGAAGCGCTTTTCCAGATGTTCAACCCGCACAATCGCCCGGTTCATTCCACCCCCTGCAGCCATGTTTGAGAAAAGGCTCTGGGTGGGGCTCCTTAGCCATTAAGTGAACAGGGGTGAACGCAATGACCTCACCCTACTCCAGACGCTTCCGGAAGCGACGGGCTGCAAGGCCCATCACAGCGAACCCGAAGAGCGTCAGCGCCAGCGCTTCATCCCACAGGGGTTCAATCCCCACCCCTTTCACGATGATTGCGCGCAGGATGATCAGCATGTATCGTAGCGGGATCAAGTAGCTCACCCATTGGAGCACCGTGGGCATTGCCTGAATGGGATAGAGGAGACCTGAAAGGAAAATCGCCGGTAAAAGGAGAAAATAAGTCAGCAACATTGCCTCCCGCTGGGTGGAGGCGACTGTTGAAATCAGCAGGCCGAAGCCCAGAGAGGAGATCAAGAAGAGACTGGACAGAGCAAACAGCAACCCCATATCGCCACGGATCGGCATGCGAAACCAGATGGCTCCCAAAGCCAGCACAATCCCGAAGTCCACGAAGGCAATCACGACATAAGGGGCCACCTTGCCGATCACCAGCTCCATAGGGCGGATAGGGGTGACGATCAGCTGTTCCATCGTCCCCTGCTCTCGCTCCCGCACAATCGCTTGAGCCGTGAGCAGCATCGTGAGGAATTGAAGGATCGCACCGATCAGCCCCGGGATCATGTAGTTCGCGCTGCGCAGCTCCGGGTTATACCAGACGCGCGGACGCGGATCCAGCCCAGGCATCTGCTGGGGATCCAGGTGGAGGGTTTGACGCAGGATCTCCGTGGAGTGATGCTGCGCGATCGAAAGCGCAGCCGCGTAAGCATTGTTGGCGACCGTGGGATCGCTGCCATCGATCACCAGCCCTACTACCGCCCGGCGCCCTGCGATGACATCCGATCCATATCCTCTTGGGATCAGCAGCGCCGCCTGGGCTGTCCCCGCATCCAGCAGGCGGGCGAGATCCTCCTGCCGCTCCACATACCCGATGATCCGGAACGCATCCACAGCGCGGTAGGCATCGATCAGCTCCTGGCTCTGGGCGGTTCGGTCCCAATCCAGGATCACCATCGGCACACGCTTGACATCGGTAGTGGCCGCGTAGCCCAGGAGGAACAGCTGAACCACAGGGATCAGAAACATCACCGCCAGCGTCCGGGGATCCCGCAGGATGTGCAGCACTTCCTTGTAGCTCACCGCGCCGATCCGGCGAAGCATAGAGCCCTTCCTCCAAAGCCGAGACCTGAGCACAGAAGGACGATGCAGCCCAGCACCTCAGAGCCGCTCCTCGCCGCTCGCCCGGGCCAGAATCCCGTGCAGATATATCTCCAGCGCCTCCGCCAGCAATCGGTCTATTGATACCGGAGCACGGATCCGGAACAGACAGACCAGAAAGATCTGGGATAAAAGCAGGCCCATCCACAACTGCGCCATCACCCATACGTTCCCACGCCGGAGATGACCGGCAGCCTGCTGATCGGCCAGATACGCTGTTACCGCCTGCAGGCCAGGGCGGATCGCGCGGGCAACGAAAATCCGTCGAACCCGTTTATCCCGCATCGCTTCCGCTAGCAACAACTGGATCGCCGTCAGAACCTTCGGATCCCGAGCCATCGCTGTTGCCAGCTCGACCGTCCTTGCCAGGAACTCACCGGGCGTGGTATCCCGCATGGCCCGTGCTATCTGCCGAAGGGGAAGGATAAACGACTTGGTCTCCACCACTGCTCGAAACAGATCCTCTTTGCTGTGGAAGTACCAGTAGATGAGGCCTGGGGAGATCCCCGCCTCCTGGGCGATCTCCCGGTTTGTAGTCCCCCGGAAGCCCCGCCGCGCAAACACCCGAAAGGCTGCCTCGACGATGTGCCGGCGGGTTTCCTCGCGCTGCTGCTCCCTGAAATTCGACTTCTTTTCCCTCTTCCTCCGCCCCATCTTCATTTGAGCCACCTCGGCG
Source organism: Thermoflexus sp. (assembly GCF_025055495.1). GTDB lineage: Bacteria > Chloroflexota > Anaerolineae > Thermoflexales > Thermoflexaceae > Thermoflexus. Next base: position 6,825 of record NZ_JANWXB010000130.1, read on the forward strand.
AATTCATGAAATTGACCGATCAGTCAATCAATTATCATCAATAGATCTTCGACGTCAAGATCCATTGGAAAAGCTGTGTCCGGCCCGAGATTGTCCATCCTCTATCTCACAGCAAATTGAGGTATCATAACAGAGCAGCCAGGTAGCACTATGGAGTGTCAAGGCCTTCGAGAGGGATGAACCAAAATCCATGTTTATTTTGCGCTATCCAGAGGACAATCCCCAGAGCTACGCGAGGATATCATGGCGCTGCATTCGCTGGAAGCGGAAGTCATCGTTGTGGGCACAGGACCCGGCGGAGCCACTGTGGCGCGGGAGCTGGCGCGCGCCGGGCACCGGGTGTTGCTGCTGGAGCGCGGCCGCCCGGAACGCCATCGCCCCCTCTATGGGACCCATCTGGGCGCCCTACGTTACACCGAGCGCGGGGGGCTCTTCTTCACCCCCGAGGGAATCCAGGTGGTGGTCCCCTCCATGGTCGGCGGGGCGACCGGGATGTTCGCCGGATGCGCGGCGCCGCCGCCTCCGTGGCTTCGGGAGAAATACGGGATCGATCTCCGCAACGAGGTCGCTGAAACCATAGAGGAGCTGGGGATCGCGCCCCTGCCGCCGGAGCAGCGCGGCGCAGCCTCCACCCGCTTAGCCGAAGCCGCCCGCGCCCTGGGTTACGCCGTTTATCCTCAGCCGAAGTTCATCCGCCCGGAGCGATCCCCCCGGTTCCGCTGCGGAGCACACTGCCTGCTGGGGTGCCGCTGTGGAGCGAAGTGGAGCGCCGCGGAATTCGTGGAAGAAGCCGTGCAGGCCGGCGCGCTCCTCTTCACCCAGGCCCATGTGGAGCAGGTGCGGATTGAGGATGGCCGCGCGGCGGGCGTGATCGGTCGCCTCGCCGGCCGCCCCTTTGTCGCCCGGGCGGAACGCGTAGTGCTGGCGGCGGGTGGGCTGGGCACACCTCGCATCCTCCAGGCCTCCGGGTTGCGAGGAGCGGGCGAGCGGATGGCGATGGATCTCACGGTGATCGTTTACGGTATCGCAGGGGAAGCGGGAAACGCCCAGGATCCTCCCATGACCTGGTCGTGGGAAGATCCGGAGCTGGGAGTGATGTTCAGCACGCTGGTGGATCCCTGGCTGCTCTACCCTGTGATCGCCGGGATGCGGGATCTGCGCTATGTGCTTTCCTGGCCGCGCTGGAGGCATCTGCTCGGGGTGATGATCAAGCTGAAGGACAACCTCTCCGGGCGCCTCCTCCCGGATGGAAAGCTCTCCAAGCCGCTTCTCCCGGAGGACCGCGATCGTTTGCAGGAAGCGGAGCGCGTTGCGCGACGCATCCTCCGCGAGGCGGGAGCAAAGCCCGATTCGATTTTCTCCTCCCCACTGCGGGGAACTCACCCCAGCGCCACCGTCCGCATCGGAGAACTGGTTGGCACCGATCTGCAGACCGAGATCCCAGGCCTGTATGTCTGCGATGCCAGCGTGTTCCCGGAAGCCCTGGGACGGCCCACGGTGCTGACGATCATCGCCCTGGGCAAACGCCTGGCCCGCCAGATGTTAAGGGTTTAGCTTTCCCGGGACTGCGCCGTCGGCCTCTGTCCGGAAGAGACTTCGGGGCCCAGTCCCAAAACCCACAGGACAAAGAGGTGCGCGCGATGGATGCCGAAGCGCTCGCCCGACGTCTGGAGGCGATCCCTCGCGTTCCGCTGGTGAACGAGCCCACCCCGCTGGAATACCTCCCCCGCTTCAGCGCAGCGATCGGTCGGCCGATTTACCTGAAGCGGGATGATCACATCGGCCCGGCCATGGGCGGGAACAAAGCGCGCAAGCTGGAGTATCTGCTGGCCGACGCCCTCCGCTGGGGCCACCATCGGGTGGTCACTTATGGAGGGCTTCAATCCAACCACGCACGGATCACCGCCGCCGCCGCCCGACGCCTCGGCCTGGAACCCCATCTGTTCTACTTCGCCCCTCGTCCCTCGCGTCTGACAGGGAACCTTCTGGTAAACGATCTCCTGGGAGCCCACATGCACTTTCTTCCCTTTGGAGGCGGCACCCGGCCTCGTTCCCTGGCCTGGACCGATTTCCTGGTCCACCTTCTGGCCTGGGTGCGGGTCGGCCGGCATTATTTCATTCCCGTCGGCGGACGTTCGGTCCTGGGCGGGCTAGGCTACGTGCGGGCGGCTCTGGAGCTACATCGACAGGCACAGGCGGAGGGCCTGGAAAACGCATGGGTCGTGATGGCGGTCGGAACCGGCGGGATGCTGGCGGGATTATGGGCGGGGTTTACTTTACTGCGATCGCCGCTGCGCTTGCTCGGCATCGACATCGGGGCGCTATGGAAAAATTTCCCCACCACCGTCGCCCGTCTGGCGGAACGGATCTGTGCCCGCTTAGGAGAGCCCCATCGATTCTCCGCCACGGAGGTCCCCCTGATCGAGCGGACCTACGCCGGCCCCAGCTATGGCGTGCCTTCCCCGGAGGGGAATGAGACATTGCGACGGCTGGCTCGAATGGAAGGAATCCTCCTGGATCCGATTTACACCGCCAAGGCCTTCGCTGGAATGCTGAAACAGATCGAAAAGGGACAGCTGGGCAAGGGGGAGCCGGTGATCTTCCTCCACAGTGGGGGATTGCCGGCGCTGTTTGCTTTTGAGGAACAGGCGCAGGATTCCGCGCTGGGAGAACCGGGTTGATCGTCCCTGGCTGAGCCTGCCCGGCGCCTCCTCCGCATTTCCTCAACCGCAACCGGTCAGCCTGCCAGTGCTTTGTCCAGTTATCCACTGATGGTTTGAGGAACCGAAGCCTGTTCGGAAGGCCATGGTCCCTCCTCCCTTTCTCTCCTCTCCCCACGGCCTAGAGGGCCGTGGGGAGGGGAGAGCAAAACATCTTTCGGGGGCGGTGCGAGGGCCAAAGGCCCCCCGCACCGCCCCCGAAAACCCCCAAATGCAAAGATGGACAAAGCCCCAGTCTCTCCTTCGATGGATCCCCGCTTTTCGCCCTCGCTCCTACCCCCGATGAAACCGGACTCCGGACAAACCTGCAATAAACGGAAGTCGCGGAGAAGGGGGAGAGGACCGGTCGGAACAGAGAACTCGTCGAACGGGCTCCACCGTAACCCCCTTCCCCGGGCAGGCCACGGGCTTTTTTGGCCGGAGCCCGAGCGCCCCGCGCTGCCCGGCTATCCTTCGAGCCGCATGTTATGAAGTCTTAATGCTCGCACAACTGACCGATAACGGCCCTCCGATATGCTGACCTATGGATGGAAGCGGGGGAAGCCGTGACTTCCCCCACCACAACCTGAAGCGGAGGTGCGTGCGATGCGTCGATGGTGGCTGTTTGTTCCCCTTCTCCTTCTGGCCCTGCTGGCCGGCGCGTTCGGCCTAGGCGCCCTGGGTCGGGCCCAGGCGGCCACCGCCGTGCCCTTTGGTAGTTTTCTGGGCCACCGCGGGTGGGGGTTCGGCCGAGGGCTCTGTGGCCAGGCCGGACTGGAGGCGGCCGCGAAGGCCCTCAATATGACCCCCGAGGAGCTCTCCACCCAGCTGTGGGGCGGCCGCACGCTGGCGGAACTCGCGGACAAGGCCGGCGTGGACCTTCAGAAGGTCCGCGACGCGGTGAACCAGGCCTGCGTCCAGGCGATCAAGAACGCCATCGAGCAGGCCGTTCAGGCGGGTCAGCTGACCCGTGAGCAGGCGGACTGGCTGCTTCAGGGGCTGGACCGCGGCTACTGGGGCCCAGGGAGCGGCTGGTGGGGCTTCCGGGGCTTCTGGGGCCGCGGATGGGGGGCTCCGAAGGCGCCGGCCACACCCACCCCCGGCGGCACGAGCTTCCCACGCCCGCGGTTCCTCGTTCCCGGTCGCTCGGCCTGACTCTCCCAGCAGCCTGATCCATGAAGATCGGGCAATCAAACCGTTGCCTGATCGAGCAAGGACCCCGCGACAGGGCCTTTAGGGGTGCAGGAGACGTTTATGGACAGGATGCGGGCCGCCTTTGGCGGCCCGCATCCAATGAAACAGGGAGGTGGAATCCATCGGCTGGGGGAGATAGGGCCACTTTTGCAGTCCTACCTATCCCAAAGCCCTTGGAGGAGGAAATCGGTTTTCGGGCGGTAGGGCTGATGCCCTTCAGCCCTCCATCCTACCCCTTACCTTATCGAAGAGGGACGAGATTGCCAACGGAGGACGGGATGAATGCCTTACGATGGATTCGAAGGATGGGCCTGGGGGTTCTGCTCCTGCTCGCCGCCTGCCAGGCGGTCCGAACGCCTCCCTCCTCGCAGCCCGCGGCGACGCCTCCCCGCGAAGGCCAGTCATCGGCTCCGGTCGCCGGCCTCGCAACGCCGATCCAGGTTGCCGCCCAGGAGGCCGGCAGCCCGGTGGAAGCGCTGGAGCAACACCTCGAGGCCATCTATCAGCAGGTGAACCCTTCCGTGGTGCATATCCGCGTCCGTAGCGGTCGAGGCGTATTCCAGCAGGAGAGCACCGGATCGGGGTTCGTTTACGATTCCCAGGGTCATATTGTCACCAATTATCACGTGGTGGAGGGGGCCAGCGCGATCGTCGTCACCTTTGCGGATGGGACGGAAAGCACCGCTCAAGTCGTAGGTGTGGATCCGGATAGCGATCTCGCGGTCATCCGGGTGGATGCGCCCACCGCTCCGTTGCGTCCGATCGCGTTAGGGGATTCCGGGAGCGTGCGGCCGGGGCAGCTGGCGATCGCCATCGGCAACCCCTTCGGGCTGGAGGGGACTATGACCTTGGGGATCGTCAGCGCCGTGGGGCGGGTGATCCGGCCAGGCGCCCGGCCGTTCAGCATCCCCAACATGATCCAGACGGACGCGCCGATCAACCCGGGGAACTCCGGCGGCCCGCTACTGGACAGCGAGGGGCGGGTGATCGGAGTGAACACGATGATCTTCTCTCAAAGCGGAACCTCCTCCGGGGTCGGATTCGCCGTTCCCGTCAACACGGTGAAGCGGGTGGTGCCGGAACTGATCGCGCGGGGCCGTTATGATCACCCATGGCTGGGGATCTCCGGGTTCTCGGTGACGCCACTGGCAGCGAAAGAGCTGGGGTTGCCCGCTGAACGCGGCGCTCTGATCCTCGAGGTAGACCCGCGGGGTCCTGCCGCTCAGGCCGGCCTGCGCGGCGGCACGCAACCAGCCAACTACGAAGGAGAGACGATCGCTCTGGGCGGCGATCTCATCGTGGCGATCGACGGTCAACCGGTTCGCAGTATGGAGGATCTCATCGCTTACCTGGAGGAGAAACGAAAACCAGGGGATGAGGTGGTGCTGGCGATCCTGCGCGACGGAAAAACCCAGGAGGTCCGGGTGCGTCTGGCCTCTCGCCCCTCGGGGGCATAAGGTCAAGGACTTGATCCCCGACGCATGGACGGCGCGCCTTAAGCGCCGTCCATGCGTTCTTCTTTATGCCACTGGGAGCGCCTAACCCCCGGTTTGACGCTGACGCTCCAGCAACTCACGGATGTCCGTCAGGGTCTCGCTGATCCGAAAGGCCACCATCAGAAGCTCCGCGTAGATTCTCGAGGCCAGGACTCCCAGAACGACCACTAAGGGGCTCACGCAGATCGCCGCGAGAACTGCGCCTGCGCCCTCGCGACCTCCAGCGATCCCTGCCCCGCTGATCCCGCTGACCAGCACGGCGCAACCGCTCAGCAGGCTGAGGGCCACGCCGATCCAGAAAAGCACCTGAATGATGTAGGGGGTGATCATCCGGCGGAAGGTGAGGAAATCGCTCCAGTTCATGGCTGCCCTCCTGTCAGACGATGTTCACCGGACACAGTATACAATCGACGCATCCATCGGTTCCAAATGGCAAAATATAGGAGTTCATATAGGGGTTACGGGTAGGCCTGTGGATGAACTCAACGGTTGAGGGGCGCCATCGGAAAGTTAAATCCGATATAATTAGCTATGTGGCATGACCTCCAACGACCGTCTGATAGACTCAGAACGGGGAACACGAACTTAGGAGGTGTTTCAGATGACAGAAGCGCCCTCTCCCACCCCGACCGCGAGAACCAATGGCAAGGCGATCGCCAGCTTGGTGCTGAGCCTTCTGGGCCTGGTGGGGGTCCTCCCAATCATCGGTCCGATCATCGGGATCATCCTGGGCAATCAGGCGAAAGCAGAGATCGCTCAAAGCGGCGGCGCTTTCACCGGAGAAGGGCTGGCCCAGGCAGGGGTCATCCTGGGATGGGTGGCTCTTGGGCTGAGCGCGCTGGGGGTGATTTGCGCGGTGCTGGCCTTCGGAGGCGTTCTGGGATTAGGGGTCTGTTCCGCCCTTCAGCAGTCCTCCCAGCTCTTCCCTCAGGCCTTCGTCGCCTGGAGATAAGGCGCCCGACTCTTCAAACCGACGCGGAGGGCTTTGATCCGCGGCTCCTGAGACGGATCGACAGGCTGCGTCCTTGGCTGGGAAGGCCGCCTTCGGGGGCCTTCCCAGCCCCCAACCCTTCTCTCGATCTTCCCCCTCCCCCATCCCATCGAAGGGCGAACCGATTCGCTACCCCAATCGGCGGATTTCCGGGTAATGCTGATGCACCCAGAGCATATAGCCCAGGCTGGCCACAGCGCCTAAAGCGACCGTGGCAGGCGCGCCCAGCCAGCCGGCCATCAGGCCAGCCTGCAACCCACCCAGGCGCATCATCGCCTGAAACGAAAGCGTATAAACCCCCATCACCCGTCCCCGCACCGAATCCTCCACATGCGTCTGAATCAGCGTGTTGGCCAGCGCGTTCTGCCATACGAAAGCGATCCCAGTGAGCACCAGAAAGATCAGGGCGATAAAAAAGGATCGGGAGAGGGAGAACCCCAGCAACGCCACCGGAAAGCCCAGATTCCCCCACGTCAGCATGCGTCCCCGCTGGCCCGCATCCCCATATGCCGCCGCCAGCAACGCCCCGGCGACCGCGCCCACCCCCACGGCTCCCATCATCAGCCCATAGGCAACGGCCTCCGGCTGAACGCACGAGAGAAGGGCTCCTCCCAAGGGGTTCTCCACAGTTGCCCGGCAAAGGGCCTCCACCACTGGCACTGCGCTGTCCCAGAGGGAAGTGCGAGCGAAAACCGGGAGAAGCGTGGTGTAGGGCATGGACAAAAAGGCGGAAACGCCCACCATGCCCACCAGGCCCTGTAGGATGGCATCCGATCGGATCCGCGCCAGCCCGGCCAGGGGATCCGCGGAAAGGTTAGACAAGCGCCGTCGTGCGGTCGATGAAGGCAGCCGCATGATCAGCAGGCCGGCGATCACCGCAAGGAACGAGAGGCCGTTCAGGAAGAAGGCCATCGCCTCCCCCAGCGTGGCCACCACCAGCCCGGCCAGGGAGGGACCAAGGATCCGGGCGAAATTGAAGAGGGAGGAGTTCAGGGCGATGGCGTTCCCCAGATCCTCCTCGCCGACCATCTCCACCACGAAGGCTTGGCGCGCGGGCATATCCAGCATCTGCAGGGCCGCCAGGAGCATGGCCATCCCCCAGACATGCCAGACCTGGACACGGCCGCTCCAGGTCAGCCAGGCCAGGAGGAAGGCCTGGCCCATCATGAGCGATTGCGTGATCACCACCAGCCAGCGCCGGGGGAAGCGATCGGCCAGGCTCCCGCCGAAGAGGGCCAGGGGCAAAAGCGGCAGAACCGAGAGGCCGTTCATGATGCCCAGGCTGGCCGGCGACCCGCTGAGCCGATAGACCAGCCAGTTCTGGGCGATGGTTTGCATCCAGGTCCCGCTGAGGGAGATCAGCTGGCCGAAGAAATACAACCGGTAATTCCAGTGACGAAGCGCCCGGAACGGGGAACGCGCGCGATGATTGGACATTGCCGGCATCCATCCCCATCGGTGGATCCGGAGGTGTGTTGAGGCCACCTTCGGCGGCCCCATCATCAGATCGCATGGAGATGCACGGTGGCGCCCTCGTCCGGCGCCACTGCGAACAGAGCCGGCCGTCGGCCGAAGCGAGCCTCATAGAGACGGGCCATGGCCTCGCTGGCCGCCTGAACCGCTTCCCGTTGAACCACCGCGAGAATGCTGCCTCCGAAGCCAGCCCCTGTCAGCCGGGCTCCATATACGCCGGGAACCGAACGGGCTGCCTCCACTAAGGTGTCCAGCTCCGGGGCGCTGACCTCATAATCCAGCCGCAAGCTCTCGTGAGAGGCGTTCAGCCCTTCCCCAAAGGCCAGGAGATCCCTGCGTTCCAGCGCGGCCACCGCCGCCAGGACCCGGTCGTTCTCCGTCACCACATGCCGGGCCCGCCGGTAGATCAGCTCCGGAAGCTCCGCCCGGGCCTCTTCCAACTGCGCTGGGGATACATCTCGCAACGCGCGAATTCCGGGGTATCGCCGCTGAAGCCGTCGCACGGCCTCTTCGCACTGGGCCCGGCGCTCATTGTATCCGGAGGCCGCCAGCTCCCGGCGCACCCCGCTGTCGGCCACCAAGACCACTACCTCTTCCGGGATGGCGATGAGGCGGGTTTCCAGGGAGCGGCAATCGATGAGCAGGGCATGGCCGCGTCGGCCGAACAGGGCCGCCATCTGGTCCATGATCCCACATCGCACCCCTACAAACTCGTTCTCCGCCCGCTGACACAGACGCGCCAGCTCCAGGCGAGGCATTTCGCGGCCGCTGAGGGTGAGCCAGGCCACCGCGAAGGCCACCTCCAGCGCGGCGGAAGAGCTCAAGCCACTGGCGATCGGCACATCCCCTGAGATCACGGCGTCCAGCCCCGGGAGATGAACACCGGATCGCTCTAAGGCCCATGCCACCCCCGCCGGATAAGCCGCCCATCCCCGCAAGCTCCCCGGCCGCAGCCCATCCAGCGAGAAGCCGGCCTCCTCCCCGAAATCCGCTGCGATCAGATACGCCTGCCGATCCGGACGCGGACGAGCCGCCACCCAGACCGCCCGGTCGATGGCGATCGGAAGGACGAAGCCATCGTTGTAATCCGTATGCTCTCCGATCAGATTCACCCGGCCGGGGGCCCGGGCCCGTAGGGATGGTGGTTCACCGAACCGTTCTCGAAACACGTGGATCGCCCGCGCCTCAGCATGGATCATCCCAGGATCCTCAAAGAACGGAGTTCAATCACCACGATTCTATGTCAATAGGAGTCACGCAGCTCCTCACCCCCAAATGTTTGGATCCCCCTCCCCACGGCCCGAAGGGTCGTGGGGAGGGGGATAAGGAGGGGCATCCCGCTTCGCTTAGCCGGCTTCCCACTGCGTAATTCCTATAGTGAAACGGGAATCTCAGAATGGCAAGATATCCGGCTGAAGCCGGCCTTCCCTCTGAAAACCCTGCGCTATACTTAAGCAGAGGGGGACATCCATATGCACGAGCTGGCGATCACCCAGGGGATCCTCTCCGTGGTCCTGGAGGCGGCCGAGGCCGCAAGGGCGCGACGGGTGCTCGCGATCGATCTCATTGTGGGCGCCCTCACGGGTTACGTGGATGATTCCATCCGCTTCTATTTCGATTTGCTCAGCCAAGGGACACCCGCCGAGGGCGCCATCCTGAGGATCCGACGGGAGCCTGGACAGGGACATTGCCAGACGTGCGGAGCCACGTTCCGGGTGGAACCTCCGCTGTGCCCGACCTGTCCTTTCTGCGACAGCCCCCAGATCCAGATCACCGGTGGAGCCCGCTGTTTCGTTGAGCGCATCGAGGTGGACGATGAGGATGAGCATACCGGTAGTGAAGGCGATCCTCCAGGCGAATGAGGCGGTGGCCTCGGAAAACCGAGCCGCCTTTGATGCCGCTGACCTCCTTGCGGTCAACCTGATGTCCTCCCCCGGCGCAGGCAAAACCAGCCTGATCCTCGCCACTATAGAGCGCCTGCCCGCTTCCCTTCGGGCCGGGGTCATTGAGGGAGACATCGCCTCGACGCTGGATGCGGAGCGGATCGCCGCCCACGGGATCCCCGTGGTGCAGATCAACACAGGCGGCGCATGCCATCTGGATGCCCCTATGATCCGCTCCGCGCTTCCCCATTTACCCCTGGAAACGCTCGATGTGCTATTCATCGAAAATGTGGGGAACCTGGTCTGCCCGGCGGAGTTCGACCTGGGCGCCCATCTGAACATCGTGATCGCCAGCGTCCCGGAAGGCCACGACAAGCCCTATAAATACCCCGGGATGTTCCAGAAGGCCGATGGAATCGTGCTGAACAAGGCAGATCTGATGGATGTGCTGGAGTTCGATTTGGAAGCTTTCCAACACGGTGTGGAGATCCTCCGGCCGGATGTTCCGCTTTTCATCGTCTCCTGTCGAACCGGCCACGGCTTGGAGGCCTGGACCGAATGGCTATTCGAGCAGCACCGGCTGCGACGGAAGCGCTATGAGCGATGAGATCCGACGGCTTCGTGTGGAGATCCAAGGCGCGGTGCAGGGGGTGGGATTCCGGCCCTACATTTATCGGCTGGCCGCCGAACTCGGCCTCGCCGGATGGGTTCTGAACGACTCCCGTGGCGTCTTCATCGAGGTGGAAGGGCCTGTATCCCGGCTGGAACGCTTCCTGGAACGCCTCCCCCGCGAAATCCCCCCTCGAGCCCGAATCTATTCTCTTCAGGCGGGCTGGCTGGACCCCGTCGGCTACCCTCGCTTTGAAATCCGCCACAGCGAGAGCGAGGGCGAGAAAACCGCCCTGGTCCTCCCGGACATCGCCACCTGCGCTCGATGCCTGGTCGAGATCCTGGATCCCAAAGATCGCCGGTATCGCTATCCGTTTACGAATTGCACGGATTGTGGCCCCCGATTCACCATCCTGGAGGCCCTCCCTTACGACCGGCCCAACACCACGATGCGTCGCTTCCGGATGTGCCCGACATGCCAGGCCGAATACGAAAACCCCCTGGACCGACGGTTCCACGCCCAGCCCAACGCATGTCCGGAATGCGGTCCCACCCTGGCGTTCTACGCCCGCGTGTCCGCCCTCGAGGAGAGGGGGGAAGATCATCCGGATTTCCCTCAGAGCATAGGGGAGTTCGGACGAGTGGCGATGGGAGAGGCAGCGCTGCGGGAGGCTGCCCGGGCCCTGCGCGCAGGCCAGATCGTGGCCGTGAAGGGGTTGGGCGGCTTCCACCTGATGGTGGACGCGCGGAACGAAGCGGCCATCGCCCGGCTGCGGGCTCGCAAGCCCCGCCGGGATAAGCCCTTCGCCCTGATGGCGAAGGATCTCGCCCAGGTCCGCACCCTGTGCGAGCTTGCGCCGGAAGCAGAAGCCCTGCTCGCAGGGCCGGAGGCGCCCATTGTGCTCCTCCCCCGCCGGGCCGACGCGCCGGTCGCGCCGAACGTGGCGCCGGATAACCCTTATCTGGGCGTGATGCTGCCCTACACGCCGCTTCACCATCTGCTGTTGCGGGAGCTGGATTTTCCGGTTGTGGCCACCAGCGGGAACCTCACCGATGAGCCGATCTGCACCGATGAGCGGGAAGCCTTCCAGCGGCTGGCCCGTGTGGCGGACGCCTTTCTGATCCACAACCGGCCGATCGCCCGCCATGTGGATGATAGCGTGATGATCGTAATGGACGGAGAGCCCCGCCTGTTGCGACGAGCCCGGGGCTTCGCGCCTTTGCCGATCTTGGTGAATCGTCCTCTCCCTCCCATTCTGGCCGTGGGAGGCCATCTGAAAAACACCATCGCCCTCAGCGTCGGACGACAGATCTTCCTCAGCCAGCACATCGGGGATCTGGATACGGCGGAGGCGCTGGGGGCTTTCGAGCGCGTGATCTTTGATTTCCTGCGCCTGTATGAGGCGGAGCCCGTGGCCATCGCCCACGACATGCATCCGGATTACATTTCCACCATCTGGGCGCAACGGGCGGCGGCCGGCGATCTTCCCCAACCCCTGAGCTCGCGAGCACCCCTGCCGTTGATTCCGGTCCAGCATCACCACGCGCACCTGGTCGCGTGCCTGGCAGAGCATAACGTGGAAGGGCCTGCCCTGGGGATCACCTGGGACGGCACCGGCTATGGCCTGGATGGAACAATCTGGGGCGGCGAGTTCCTGGTGGGAGACGCTTACGGATTCCATCGGGTGGCGTCCCTCCGACCATTCCGCCTGCCCGGGGGGGATGCGGCCATCCACGCACCGTGCCGCGTGGCGTTCGCGCTGTTATGGGAGCTCGCTGGCGACATGGTGATTGAATGGGAAGACCTGGCTCCTGTGCGGGCCCTGCGGCCCATCGAACGCCAGGTGCTGGCCCGGATGATCGCGCGAGGGGTGAACGCGCCGCTCACCTCCAGCATGGGACGGTTATTCGATGCGGTCGCGGCGCTCCTGGATCTCCGGCAGGAGATCACGTTTGAAGGCCAGGCGGCCATGGCCCTGGAGTTCGCCGCGGATCCCTCGGAGACGCGCGCTTATCCGTTTCCGTTCTGCGAAAATCCGTCGGGGGAGCCAGCCCAAGTTCTGGACTGGCGTCCTCTGCTGGAGGCGATCCTGAAGGATCTCCGACGCGGGGTCGAGCGGGAGAGGATCGCAGCCCGGTTTCACAATGCCCTGATTGAGGGTATGATCACGATAGCCCGGGAGATCGGGGAAGGCCGGGTTGCCCTGAGCGGGGGCTGTTTCCAGAACCGCCTGCTGACGGAGCGGGCCGCCCGGCGCATAAGGGAGGGAGGGTTCACCGTCCTGATCCACCGCCAAGTTCCCCCCAACGACGGGGGGATCAGCCTGGGCCAGATCCGGATCGCCGCTGCCTATCTGGAGCGTTTTCCCTGAGACCAGGAGTGAGGACGGAAAATTTTCGCGAGCAGGGGGGAGGCCATCGCCTTCTGGGCTGGCCTCGGAAAGCAGACCGTTCGATCAGGAGGCCAAATATGTGCCTTGGGGTTCCCGGGAAGGTGGTGGAAGTGAACGACATGACCGCCCTGGTGGACTTCTGGGGGGTCCGCAAGCCGGTGATGCTCCATACCGTCGACGAACCGGTGGCCCCGGGGGATTACGTGCTGGTCCACGTGGGCTTCGCCATCCGGCGCATTCCCCCCGAAGAGGTCGAGGAAACCCTGGCCTTCTATGAAGCGCTTCTGCGGGCGGCGGAGGAGGATTTGATGGCCGCCGAGGTGCAGAGCGAGATCCGCACGCCGGAGGAGAGCCCATGAATCGATTGCGCTCCCCCAAACCCTCGGAACGCCTCGAGTTCCGGGACCCCGAGCGGGTGCAGGCTTTTCGGCGCGCCCTGGAGCGGCTTTGCGCGGATCACCAGGAGCCGATCTCCGTGATGCACGTCTGCGGCACCCACGAGCAGAGCATCGCCCGGTTCGGGCTCCGGAGCCTCCTCCCGCCGAACCTCCACGTCATCATGGGGCCGGGATGCCCGGTGTGCGTGACCGATATGCCCGAAGTGGACGAGGCGGTTTACCTGGCCGAACAGGGCATGATCATCGCGACCTTCGGGGATATGTTCCGGGTCCCGGGGACCCTCAAATCGCTGGCGGAGGCCAAGGCGGAAGGAGCCGACGTGCGGGTGATCTACAGCCCCTGGGAGGCCCTCCAGATCGCCCGGGAGACCGATCGGGAGGTGGTTTTCTTTGCTACCGGCTTTGAGACCACCGCGGTGGCGACCGCCGCGGTGATCCTCTCCGGCCCGCCGAAAAATTTCTCTGTGCTTTCCGCCCACAAATATATCCCCCCCGTAATGGAGATCGTGGCCGAGATGCCCCAAACCCGGGTCCAGGGCTTCCTGGCCGCCGGCCACGCCGCCACCATCACCGGATGGAAGATCTTCGAGCGCTTCGTCGAGCGCCACGGCATCCCGGTGGTGGTCGCGGGCTTCGAGCCGCTGGACATCCTGGGCGCGCTGGTCCAGCTGGTGGAGCTGATCCGGCGGGGGGAGAAGCGCGTGGTGAACGCCTATCCGCGATGCGTCACGCCGGAAGGCAACCGCAACGCCCAGCGGCTGTTGTGGGAGGTCTTCGAAACCGAAAGCGGGGTCTGGCGCGGCATCGCCTACGTCCCCAACGGGAATCTACGGCTGCGCCGCAAATACGCCTGGGTGGACGCACGGGTTCGCTTTGAGATCCGCCTGTCGGAGTGGCTGCGCGACGCGCCGCCCCGCCTCACCCAGGAGTGCATCTGCGGCAACATCATGGCCGGCATCGCCACGCCCTACGATTGCCGGCTCTTCGGCAAAGAATGCACGCCGGAAACCCCAGTGGGCGCCTGCATGGTCAGCAGCGAAGGCGCCTGCCGGATCTGGTATGAATACGGAGGGCATATCACCGGACCGAACATGTAGGGGCGAAAAGTTTTTCGCCCCCACCCATTCGGACCCAATCCGCCAGGCCCGGAGAGCGTCCGATGGAACCTGTGGTCCTTGAGCTCTATCACATTCGAATGCAACGGAAAGGCGCGGTTGGGATCATCCAGCTGGACCGGCCGGAGCGTTTCAACGCACTGGATGTGGCGATGGCCCGGGATCTCCGGAAGGCGGCCCTTCAGCTCGCCCGGGATCCAGAGATCCGATGCGTGATCCTCGCCGGAACCGACCGGGTCTTCTGCAGCGGGGCGGATCTGAAATACATCCGGGAGCGGGAGCACCCGGAAGACTTCTCGTATTTGCAACCGGAGGCGCGTGAGATCGAGGGGGGGTATGGGCGCAGTTTCAAGGAGATCCTAGAATACCTTCACAGCACGATCTCTGAGATCCGCCGCGCGCCCAAGCCGTTCATCGCAGCGGTCAAAGGGGTGGCCGCCGCAGGCGGCCTCGGCCTGGCTATGGCATGCGATCTGGTCTTTGCCTCCGATCGCGCCAGCTTCGAGTGGGCCTACTCCAAGACCAGCCTCACCGGGGCAGAGAGCACCACTTTCCTCCTCCCCCGCCTCATCGGCCTGCGGCGGACCATGGAGATGGTCTTTCTGAATCCGCGCCTCGACGCTCAGCAGGCCCTGGAGTGGGGCCTCATCAACGGGATCTTCCCCTTTGAGACCTTCGATCAGGAAGTCGAGGCGGTCGCCCATCGCCTGGCTCGGGGGCCTACTCGGGCATGGGCCATCACCAAGGCCCTCATCAACGAAGCCCTGGGGATCGATCGCCTGGATGTCCACATGGCGAAGGAGCTACGCCACCTGGTGGAGATCGCGGAGACACCGGATTTCGCGGAGGGCCTGGCCGCCTTCTTTGAAAAGCGAGAACCCGACTTCCGAGGAGCGTGAACCTTATGGCGACAATGGAGAGCCTGGGGTCCTGCCCAATCCCGTCCCTCTCTTATCGCACCGTGTTGCTGGGGCATGGAAGCGGGGGGCGGCTGATGCACGAGTTGATTGAGAAAGTGTTCCGTCCGCTCCTCCTGCCGCCCGAAACCCGGGTGCTGAACGACGCGGCCGTCCTCAACGTGGACGGATTGCGGCTGGCCTTCACCACGGACGCCTTCGTGGTAGATCCCATCGTGTTCCCGGGCGGGGACATCGGCCGGCTGGCGGTGAACGGGACCATCAATGACCTGGCCGTCAGCGGAGCTCACCCGCTGTTCCTGAGCGCCGCCTTCATCCTGGAAGAAGGGCTGCCGATGGACACCCTGTGCCAGATCGTGGATTCCATGCGCCAGGCGGCGGCAGAGGCCGGAGTTCCCATCGTCACCGGGGACACCAAAGTAGTGAACCGGGGTAAGGCGGACAAGGTGTTCATCACTACGACCGGGATCGGAATCGTGGAATACGAAGGCACGCTGTCTGCCGATCAGGCGCGGCCCGGAGATCTGGTGCTGCTCAACGGGCCGATCGCCGCCCATGGGATCACCGTGATGCTGGCCCGCGAGCAGATCGAGTTCGAACAGCCGGTTCGTTCGGATACGGCGCCGCTGCACACGCTGGTCGCTGCGATGCTGCGGGCCAGCTCCCGGATCCGCTGCATGCGCGATGCCACCCGGGGCGGCCTGGCCAGCGCCCTCAACGAAATCGCAATGAATTCCCGGGTGGGCATTCATCTCGATGAAGACCGGATTCCCATCCAGGATGAGGTGAAAGGCGCCTGCGAGATCCTGGGCCTGGACCCCCTCCACGTGGCCAACGAGGGGAAGCTGGTGGCCATCGTCGCCCGCGAAGACGCGGAGCGGGTCCTGGAGGCTATGCGGGCTCATCCCCTGGGGCGGGAGGCCGCCATCATTGGGGAAGTAGTGGAAGATCCCCGCCACCTGGTCCTGCTCCGCACCCGGATCGGCGGGTTCCGGGTGGTCAGCATGCTGGCCGGCGAACAGTTGCCCCGTATCTGCTGATCGTGAAATATATCACAAAACCGGATGAGCAAACTCAGCAGCCCACTCCGCGCGCTACGAATATAATGATGACAAAAATAACCTGAATTATCCCGGAGCTCCCCCGAAGGGCTTTTCAGGTGCTCGGTTATAATCCGAATGATCCCGGCTGGGGATTCGGGACTTGTCCCTCCGCTCTAATCTTCTCTTCCACGCCGCGAGGCAGCGCTGGAAGGAGGGTAAGAAAAGCGGCCCCAAACCCCAAGTTTGCAACCGAGCATTTCTCAGATCATCCTGCTGGACAGCGCTCGAACACCCTGGCATCCAGCGGGGAAGCGCTGTGGGTCTATGAGGAGGCGGCTGTGGCGAGCCTGGAATCTGCGATTCCGACCCCTGGCCAGGCCTGGCGGATGGAAAAGGCGCGGCTCCAGGAGCTGCTCGATGCCTTGAACCGCCAAGGCTACACCGTCATCGGCCCTCGCATCCGGGAGGGCGCCATCGTCTACGATGAACTCCAGCGCCTCACCGATCTCCCCATCGGATGGACGGATGAGCAGGAAAAAGGATATTACCGGCTGAAGCGCCGCGAGGATGAAGCCTACTTCGGCTTCGCCGTCGGCCCCCATTCCTGGAAGCAGTTTCTTCATCCTCCGGTCTTCCTCCTGGGTCGGGCCCGTCGGAACGGCCAGGGGTTCGAGTGGATCCCCCCAACGGATCCGCCACCCCGGTATGCCTTCCTCGGGGTCCGGGCCTGCGAGCTGCACGCCATCGCGATCCTGGACCGGGTCTTTATGGGCGGTCCCTATGTGGATCCCGTCTACCGGGCCCGCCGCGAGGCGGTTTTCCTCATTGCCGTCCAGTGCACCGTTGCGGGGGGAACCTGCTTCTGCGCCTCGATGGGAACAGGACCGAAGGCCCCACCCGGCGCGGACCTGGTCCTCACGGAACTCCCGGACGCCTTTGTGGTGGAAATCGGCACCGAACGGGGGGCCGCGGTGATGGCGGGGATCCCCTGCGCGCCCGCCACCGAAGCGGATCGGGCCGCCGTCGAAGCCCGCCTGGAGGAGACCGCCCGCGCGATGGGCCGACGGCTGGATACCACAGACCTCCCCGCCCTGCTCTACCGCAACCTAGAACACCCCCGCTGGGAAGAAGTTGCCCAACGCTGCCTGACCTGCGGGAATTGCACGATGGTCTGCCCAACCTGCTTCTGCTTCACCGTGGAGGATGCGAGCGACCTGTCCGGAACCCAGGCGGAACGGGTGCGTCGCTGGGATTCCTGCTTTACCACTGCCTTTACTTACACCGCAGGACATCCGATCCGCCAGAGCGCGAAGGCCCGCTATCGTCAGTGGCTGACCCACAAACTGGCTTCGTGGTGGGATCAGTTCGGAACCTCCGGTTGCGTGGGTTGTGGGCGCTGCATCACGTGGTGCCCGGTAGGTATCGATCTGACCGAGGAAGTTCATGCAATCCGACAGACGGATGGCACCATAGCGGGCGAGAGGAGGTAAGCCGATGTCGAAAGCCGAGATACTGGAAGCGCTTCGTCAGCATCCCTTCACCCACCATATGGATGAGGCCTGGAAAGAGAGCCTGGCGGAGATGGCCCGGTTGCAGACCTACGCTCCGGATACGCTGCTCTTGCGGGAAGGCCGGGCTGCGGACGCCTTTTTCCTGATCATCGATGGCATCGTGGCGATTGAGATGTTCATCCCCCAGCGTGGCCCCGTGCGCCTGCAAACCGTGAGCGCAGGGGAGATTGTGGGCTGGTCATGGGCCCTTCCCCCCTACCGATGGGAATTCGACGCTCGGGCCCTGGTGGAGACCCGGGCGGTGGTTCTGGACGCCGCCGCGTTGCGAGCCCGCATGAGTCAGGATTGCGCTCTCGCGGCCTGGATCCTGAGCCGGCTGCTCAGCGTGGTCGCCGGACGGCTCAAGGCCACCCGGTTGCAGCTGCTGGATATTTATGCCTTGCCGGAAGGGAGGTTGGCATGATCGCGGCCACCGGCCCCGAAGCGCCTGTCGCCGTAGAACAGGACCTTTTCACTCCCCTTCCCTTCCAGGTCACAGCGGTCCGACGGGAGACGGCGGACACGTTCACCCTGCGCCTCCGCCCTCCGGATGGAAGGCCTTTCTCCTTCCGACCCGGCCAGTTCAACATGCTGTATGTCTTCGGGGTAGGCGAGGTGGCCATCTCCATCAGCGGCGTCCACCCCCGAACCCATGACCTCGAACACACCGTGCGGGCTGTCGGCTACGTCACCCGCGCGCTGGTCCGCCTGCACCGGGGGGATATGGTGGGCGTGCGGGGACCTTATGGGCGCGGGTGGCCCGTGGAGGAGGCCCGTGGCCGTGACGTCCTGATCATCGCTGGAGGGATCGGCCTCGCCCCGTTGCGGCCAGCCCTGCGGCACCTGATGGTCCACCGCTCGAATTATGAGCGGATCGTCCTCCTGTATGGGGCGCGAACCCCGAGGGATCTCCTCTACCGGCTGGAGCTGGAGCGCTGGCGCGGTCGCTTCGATCTCCATACTTTTGTGACGGTGGATCGCGGGGATGAGGCATGGCGCGGTCATATCGGCGTGGTCACGACCCTGCTTCCGCTGGCGGAGCGACTGCTGGATCTGCGACACGCTTTCGTCATGATGTGCGGCCCGGAGATCATGATGCGCGTGGCCGCCCGGGAGCTCGAAAATCGAGGGGTCCCGCCGGATCAGGTGTTCGTCTCCCTGGAACGCAATATGAAGTGCGGGGTGGCTATGTGCGGGCATTGCCAGCTCGGCCCGCTGTTCATCTGCCAGGATGGGCCGGTGTTCCCCCTCTCGCAGGTATACACCTTCATGGAGACGCGGGAGTTCTGAAGCTTTTAATCGGAGGCATCGCGAATGGCCCGACGCCGCAAACCCAAACTGGCGGTCTGGAAGTTCGCCTCGTGCGATGGCTGCCAGTTGACGTTGCTGGATTGCGAGGACGAGCTGCTCGCGCTGGCCGGAGAGGTGGAGATCGCTTACTTCCTGGAGGCTTCGCGAGCGGTTGTGCGTGGACCTTACGATCTCTCTCTGGTGGAGGGAAGCATCTCCACCCCCGAGCAGGTTGAGCAGATCCGCGAAATCCGGCGACAGAGCCGGTTCCTGGTCACCATCGGGGCCTGCGCCACCGCCGGCGGGATCCAGGCCCTGCGAAACTTCGCGGATGTGCGGGGCTTCCTGGATCTGGTCTACGCCCGCCCGGAGTATGTCAGGACCCTGGAGAAATCCCTCCCGGCGTCCGCTTACGTGCCGGTGGATTTCGAGCTGCGGGGCTGCCCCATCGGGAAAGGGCCTTTGCTGGAGCTCCTCAGCGCTTTCCTGAACGGCCGGCGCCCCAACATTCCGAACCACAGCGTGTGCATCGAATGCAAGCGCCGCGGGATTGTCTGCGTGATGGTCGCTCAGGGGACCCCATGCCTGGGCCCGGTCACCCACGCCGGTTGCGGGGCCTTGTGCCCGGCCTATCGACGGGGATGCTATGGCTGCTTCGGTCCGATGGAGACACCCAACCCGACCAGCCTGGGGAACTGGCTGCTCACGCACGGGATGTCTTCCCCTGATCTGGTTCGGCTGTTCCGGACTTTCAACACCTACGCCCCCGCTTTCAAAGAGGCAGGAGAACGCTATGCAGAAGCCGCGGACGTTGACCGTGCGCGTTGACCCACTGACGCGGGTGGAGGGAGAAGGCGCCCTGCACGTTCGGGTTCGGAACGGGCAGGTGCATGAGCTGCGCCTGGAGATCTATGAGCCGCCTCGCTTCTTCGAGGCGTTCCTGCGCGGGCGCCGTTTCGAGGAGGCGCCGGATATCACCGCCCGCATCTGTGGGATCTGCCCGGTGGCCTATCAGATGAGCGCGTGCAACGCGATCGAGAGCCTTCTTGGATTCTCGGCGACAGGCCCTCTGCGGGATCTGCGGCTGCTCCTGTATTACGGCGAGTGGATCGAGAGCCACGCGCTCCATGTCTTCTTCCTCCATCTGCCGGATTTTCTCGGCTACGATAGCGCGCTTCACATGGCCCGCGATCACCCGGAGTGGGTGCAGAAAGGCCTGCAGATCAAAAAGGCAGGAAACGCCCTGCTGGCCCGGATCGGCGGCCGCGAGATCCATCCGATCAACGTCCGGATCGGGGGCTTCTATTCCGTCCCCTCTCGAAAAGCTCTGCTGGAGCATCGAGAGGAGCTTGCCCGGGCTCGCGATTTCATGGTGGAAGCGCTCCGCTGGATGGCCACGCTGGAATTCCCGGATTTTGAAGAAGATTATGAATTCGTAGCCCTTTATCACCCTGAAGAATACGCGATCCTGGATGGCCAGATCCGTTCCAGCAAAGGCATCCTGGTCTCCGTTTCCGGATTCGAGGAGGTTTTCGAAGAATTCCAGGTCCCCTACAGCCACGCCCTGCATTCCATCATCCGGGGGCGCGGCAGTTACATGGTCGGTCCCCTGGCCCGCTTCAATCTGAACTTCTCTCAACTTGCCCCGGTCGCCCGGGAAGTCGCGGTTTCCCTTGACCTGACCCCGCCCGTCCGCAACCCCTTCCGGAGCCTTCTGGTCCGCGGGATCGAGGTCGTCCACGCCTGCGAGGAGGCGCTGCGTCTGATCGAACGCTATGAGCCGCCTCACCGCCCCTGGGAGCCAGTGGAGGTTCGCCCTGGGATCGGCCATGGCGCCAGTGAGGCTCCGCGAGGGCTCTTGTATCACCGCTATCGGATCAACCCGGAGGGCCTGATCGAAGAGGCGAAGATCGTCCCGCCCACCTCGCAGAATCAGCGGCGCATCGAGGACGATCTGCGGAAACTGGTGCCTCGCCTGCTCTCCCTTCCGAAGGATCAAATCACGTGGCGCTGCGAGCACGCGATCCGAAACTACGATCCGTGCATCTCGTGCGCCACGCATTTCCTGCGGCTGGAGATCGATTTGGAATGAGGCCACTGCTGGCGCTCATCGGCCTGGGGAACGCCTGGCGGCGGGATGATGGGGTCGGCCTGTGGGTGGCTGAGCAGATTCAAGCCCGTAACCTCCAGGGATTGAAGGTGGCCCCCCTGAGCATCCCGGATCCCGTCGCGCTGGCCCGAGCATGGGAAGGGGCACGGATCGTCTGGATCGTCGATGCGGTAAGGGCCGGGAGGCCCCCGGGAACTGTCCTGCGGCTCCGGTGGGATCGCCTCCCGGATCCGCAGGAGCGCTGGTGTTCCACCCATGGGATTCCCATCCAGGAGGCGATCCCCCTGGCTCGCGCTCTGGGAGATCCCCCGGCATCCATCACCGTGTATGGGATCGTGGGTCGGGACTTCGGTCACGGCGAGGGTTTCACGCCGGAAGTAGAGGCGGGCGCTCATCGGCTGCTCCGCCGATTGGAGCGTCTCATCCCCCATGTTCTCCGCTGCCTGGACCATTCCGCATAGCGCATGCTGTGCTCGTATACCCAGCAGGAGCCCCGCCTTCAACCTCCCTTCCGGCTGGTCCTTGCTCTCCCCATCGGATCGGGCGTATAGTGTTCTTGAGGAACTCGCGCTTTGGGCACGCGCACTCCCAAAGATGGTCATGGGAGGTCTCCCATGGAACAGCATCCTCGCCTGTTGAGCCGGATCCACTGGCTGGGCCATGACGCCTTCCGCATCGACGGGCCACCGGTGATCTACCTGGACCCCTGGCAGGTCCCTCCCGATGCACCGAAGGCAGATCTCATCCTGATCAGCCATGAGCACTTCGATCATTGCTCGCCGGAGGATATCGCCCGGCTGCGCAAGCCGGAAACGGTGATCATCGGCAGCCCAGCCGCCGCTGCCAAAATCAAAGGCGCTCGCGCGATGCGCCCCGGCGAACGGCTCTCCGTGCTGGGTGTGGAGATCGAAGCGGTGGCGGCCTATAACATCAACAAGCGCTTCCATCCCAAAGAGGCCGGCGGGCTGGGGTTCATCCTCACCATTGAGGGGGAACGCCTCTACTTCGCAGGGGACGCCGATTTCATCCCCGAGATGAAAGAGATCCGCTGCGACATCGCCCTGCTCCCGGTCAGCGGCACCTATGTGATGACCGCGGAGGAGGCTGCCCAGGCGGCGGCCGCTATCGCGCCCAAGGTCGTGATCCCGATGCACTACGGCGCGGGAGTGGCCGGCACGGAGGCCGACGCGGAGCGGTTCCGCTCTCTGTATTCCGGCACGGTGGTGATTCTAAAGCCGGAGCGATGACTCAGAATCTGGGTTCCCTGGGGGAACTCTGCCCGGGCGAGTAGAAGCCATGGATCGTCAACAGGAGGCAAAACGCTACGCTCGGCTTCGCCGTCGTTTGTGGCTGGCGGAGACAGGCCTTTTCCTGGCCTACGCCCTCCTCTGGCTCGGGTCAGGCCTCGCCCGCTGGGTTGGGGAGGCCTTGGCCCAATCGCTTCCCTTTCCCCTGGATGCGATGGGGATGGCCGTGCTGTTCGGCGGCGGCTGGGCGTTGCTTTCGCTCCCCCTGGATTTTTACGGCGGGTTCCTTCTGCCTCACCGTTTCGGTCTCTCCACGCAGACCCGGACCGGATGGCTATCCGATCGCCTGAAGGGCTGGGGGATCGGGACCTTGATCGGATTGCCGTTGCTCGGAGGGCTTTATTGGGCCTTTCGGCACTGGCCTCAAACCTGGTGGATGCCGGTGGGCCTTTTCTGGATCCTCTTTTCGGTTCTCATCGCTCAACTGGCCCCGGTGCTGCTCGTCCCTCTGTTTTATCGGTTCCGCCCGCTGGAGGATCCGGAGCTCATCGCCCGGTTGACTCGCTTGGCCGCCCAGGCGGGCGTGCAGGTCCGTGGCGTCTTCACGATCGATATGAGCCGCCGGACCCGCGCCGCTAACGCCGGGTTGATGGGGTTGGGCCCCACCCGACGGATCGTGGTGGGGGATACTTTGCTTCAAGGCTATGCGCCGGAGGAGATCGAAGCGATCCTGGCTCACGAACTGGCCCATCATCTCCACCGGGATATCCCGCTGGCACTGGTCGTGGGGAGCCTCCTGAACCTGATCGGCTTCTTCCTGGGAGCCCAGATTCTGCCCCGGATCCTTCAAGGCCTGGGTCTCCCGGGCCTGGATCACCCCTCCAGCCTGCCGGTCCTGGCCGTGGGAGCCTTCCTGTTCAGCCTGGGAACGATGATCCCGGCGAACGCCTGGTCCCGCTGGCGGGAGTGGAAAGCAGATCAGGAAGCGATCCGGCTGTGTGGGCAACCCCTTGCGCTGGCTTCCGCCCTGCGTAAACTGGGAGAACAGAACTTGGCGGAGCTTGATCCCGAGCCGTGGGTGGAATGGATTTTCTACACGCATCCAGCCCTGGGGAAACGGATCCGCTTTGCCGAGGCTGTGGCGCAGCGTAGCGCTTCCATGCAGGATATGCTAAACTGAGTCGTGTGGCCACATCGCCTGGCAGGAGGCCTTGATGCGCAACCTTTCCCATGAAGACCAGGAGGCTTTGCGCGCGATCCTTCGAAAGAGGTTCGAAGAAGCAACAGTGGAAGCGCTTCTCGAGGCGTTGGATCGACTGGCCACCCGTCAGGAGGAAAAAGCAACCGACCTTCGGCAACTGGTTGAAACCCTGGAGGGGGCTGTTCGAGGCGTGCGAGAGAACGTCCGTCAACTGGCCGATAGCTATCAGCACGTGGTCCAGGGATTGGCGCGTTTAGCGGAAATCCAAGCGCGAACCATTGAGGGCCTGAGCCGTCTGACAGAGGCTCATGCGCGTATAGAGAACGCCCTGACCCGCCTGGCGGAAGTTCAGGTTAAAGCTGAGGAGCGCCTGGCTCACCTCGAGGAAACCGTCGCCCGCCTGGCCGAAGCCCAGGCCAAAGCCGAAGAACGCCTCGCCCGCCTCGAGGAAACCGTCGCCCGCCTGGCCGAAGCCCAGGCCAAAGCCGAAGAACGCCTCGCCCGCCTCGAGGAAACCGTCGCCCGCCTGGCTGAAGCCCAGGCCAAAACCGAAGAGCGCCTGGCTCGCCTGGAGCAAACGATCGAACGATTGGCTCGCCAAGTTGGCGGTCTGAGCGATCTCATCGGAGGCGACCTAGAAGACACCGCCTACATTGTCATCCACGACAGCTTCGAACGGGAACTGGGATGGGAAGTGGATGTTCTGGAGCGCGCCTTTCTTCGCTGGGATGATCGCGAGCTGGAAATCGACATTTTCGGGAAAGCTTTCGATCCTAATCGGCCTAAACACGAAATCTGGATTGTTGGCGAAACGAAATATAACATTACCATCAGCGAAGTGGATCGGTTTGCCCAAAAGTTGGGTATGGTTGAGGAATATTTGAAATGGGAGCGAGGTGAGAAAGGGGGGCGCTTGATCATCCCGGTGATCTTCTGCTATCGCGCTCGCCCCGAGGTGCAACAGAAGATCCACGACCTGGGTTTTCATCTCGTCTTCTCTTATGGGCGAATCCGATGGGGAAAGGAAGGTCCTCCGATCTCCGGGCGTAAGAGGGCACCCTCCCGGAAGACCCGTCGCTGAGGATCGCCATCCAGGAGACGCAAATTAGGAGCTCGAGGCTCGCCCACCGACTCGCCCACCGACGGATCTCCTTCCCCGCGTCCTGAAGAGATGCGGGGAAGGAGATCCGCGTAGCCAAGCGCCCGGCTCCACCTCTAATACCCCTCAGATGGAATGTAACTCTCATCGAGGAGCCTAATGATGGTGTCCCGCACGCTGTTGATGATCCCCGGCCCAGTGGAAGTGGACCCTGAGGTCCTGGAAGCCATCGCCCGGCCTCCGCTCAGCCATATGTCTACCGCCTTTGCGGCCCTGATGCAGGAAGCTCTCGCAGGTCTTAAGGAAGCCTTCGATGCCCTGGATGGCCAGCCGTTCCTGATCGCGGGATCCGGGACTCTGGCGATGGAGATGGCCCTGGCCAACCTGGTCGAGCCCGGCGATCGCGTGGTGGTGGTGGACACTGGCTATTTCGCGGCGCGGATGGCCGAGCTCGCCGAGTGGCTGGAGGCCCAGGTCATCCGGGTAGCTGCCGAACCCGGAGCCCTCCCCGACGACGCCCAGATCGAGTCGGCGCTTCGGGGCGGGGCCAAAATCCTGACGATCACCCACGTCGACACCTCAACCGGGGTGGTGGCGCCCGTCGAGCGCTGGACAGCCCTGGCCCATCGCTACGGCGCCCTGGTCGTCGTCGACGGGGTTTGTGCGGTGGGAGGGCAGCGCTTCCACCAGACCCCATGGGAGGTGGATGTCGCCCTGACTGGCTCCCAGAAGGCGCTGGCGGTGCCACCGGGGCTGGCGATCGTGGTGGCCCGCCCGGCTGCGCTGGAGGTCTACCATCAACGACGGACCCGAACCCGCTCCTACTATGTGGACTGGGGGAAATGGCTTCCGGTGATGGAAGCTTATCAGGCCGGACGGCCCGCCTACTTCGCGACGCCAGCAGTGAACCTGGTTGCGGCGATGGTCGCTTCCCTTCGCCGCATACGGGTCGAAGGGATGGAAGCCCGATGGGCCCGCCACGAACGGATCGCCCGTTCCTTCCGGGCTGGGCTTCGGGCGATGGAGCTCGAGCTGGTGCCCCGGGATCCCTCCTGGACGGCCGTCACCTTGAGCGTGATCTACTACCCGGATGGGATCGATGATCGCCTGCTGCGGGAAATCGAGGCGGCAGGGGTGACGGTGGCGGGCGCCATCCATCCGGCGCTGCGGGGCCGCTCGTTCCGGGTCGGCCATATGGGGGAGATCGGCCTGCCCGCCCTCCTCCAGACGCTCAGCGCCATCGAAATCGCCTTGCGCCGCCTGGGCCATGCGGTCTCCCCCGGCGCGGGGGTTGCCGCCGCCCAGGCCGAATGGACACGCGAAGCGGGGGCGTAACCATTCAAGCGCTCTTACAAAGGGGAGGCTTTCTTCCCCCTCCTTCCAACGTTCTCCGAGCCGACCGAAATTCAAAAAAGGTGGGGACGGCCAAAGGCCGTCCCCACCTTTTGAATGGGATATCCTCTCCCCTCTCCTGCAAAGCGGAGGGCAAGGCGAGGACCTTGCCGCCTCCGCTGCTTTGTGTCCACCTGCAGGAAAACCCTAGGGAAGAGCCGATTATCCGAGGAGCCCCTGAAAGATCTCTGGCCTCCGGCTGAACACCACGTGGGACCCGGGAGCCATCTCTTTATGACGCGTTAGCGGGCGAAATAAGGAGACGAAGAGCCCGTGCTCCACACCGGGAACCCCCGTGGCTAAGGGTTGGCCCAGCGGGTCGAAAACGGCAGATGCGACGCCTCCGGCCTCCCCAGGTGGAGCCGCCAGGGCGACGAACACCCGGTTCTCATCGGCTCGGGTTCGGGCCAGCACATATAGGGGGGGCTCTGCGGCGGAGACCCACCACACCAGAAGCTCGGCCCCTCGCAACATCGCGCCGCGGGCGATCTCCGGGGCCCATCCGTCGGAATCCAGAAGCACCCCGACGGTCCATCCGCGGAGGGAATACACCGGGGAGTCTCCCTGCTCGCTCCCACGATACCGGCCTATCCATCGCCCACGATCCAGGAGATAGAGGGCCAGACGCCCTGAACGGTTTTCCCCCTCCTCCAGAAACGGAACGACCAGCCCGCACGGCCAGCGGGCGCTGAGCGCCTCAAGAGCGTGCAGAGTGGAGGGGTCAGAGGGCGAAGGAGGCCCGGACACGACCAGGATGGAAGCTCCCTGGCGGATCAGGATCTCCCCGAGCGTCGCGATGCGCTGGATCCATTCCGCTGCTACGGGATAGGGCCGGAGCTGGAGCAAGCCCATTCGGACATAGAGATCGTTGGGAGGGATCAGCTCCTGGAGCTTCTGGACCACCGGCAGATCCTCGATGGGGGCGGTCAGCAGAGGATCCGACGCCGGCCGAATCCGCGGGCCGGAGGCCATCTCTAGATCGACCTCCGCCAGCACGATCTCCTCCCGGTCCGGGCTTCCCATCGCTCGATACTGCCCGTCGGGCGCGATGACCCCGCTGCGGCCGCAATAGAGGACGCTGTCTGCCTCCATTCCCACCTTGTTGGCCACCGCGATCCACACCCTGTTCTCCATCGCCCGCGCCGGAAGCATATAAAGCACCTGGGGGTTGGTGCGGGCCTCCGGGGTGCCGATGGAGGTCACCAGAGCGGTCGCATCCAGGATCAGCTGAGCTCCCTGTAAAGCCAGGGCGCGGGCGATCTCCGGCATGCGTCCATCCGCGCAGATCATTAAGCCCACGCGTCCGAAGGGGAGATCGAAAATCGGCAGAGCTGACCCCGGCTCGAACCACTCACCGTCAAAGTGCCACAGGAAGATCTTGTCATAAAAGCCCAGGATCTCTCCCTCTGGATTGAGGAAGGCGATGGAGTTGCATAATCGCCCGGAGGGAGCCAGCCGGGCCAAGCCGAGGGCGATATAGGCTCGATGCTGGCGGGCTTTCTCCCCGAACCTCCGCAGGATCTCCTCGGTTGAGCGCAGCCGGGATCGATGGTAAGCCTCGCGGGCGTGCAGATAATAGGCCGGATAAGTGCATTCCGGGAGAAGGATAATCTCTGGCCGATAGCGGCCTGCCTCGTCCACACGCTCAAGCGCCCGCCCTAGGGCCTCCTCAGCCTGTCCCAGATCTCTTGCTTCCAGCTGCACACAGGCCACGCTAATGCGCGCCATTGAGCAACCTTCCTCCTTGAGGTGGGGACACCGCCTTCCCATGTTGCAATCATGATGCGTGGGGAATGGGAGAGCGGCGCGCCGTAAAACCACCGGTCATCGCTCCCTCAGCGCGGCGCATTCATGAAGAGGCCTCACAAGCGATCTCAAGCTGCCGGATTTTCTCCAGGCGGCGCGCGTGGCGCCCTCCTTCGAAGGAGGTGCGCAGCCAAGTCTCCAGGATCTCGATCGCCAGCCCTGGCCCCACCACCCGCCCTCCCAGACACAGGATGTTCGCATCGTTATGGGCGCGGCTCATTCGGGCGGAATACACATCCGACACGGCCGCAGCGCGGATCCCGGGTACCTTGTTGGCGGCGATGGACATCCCGATGCCTGTGCCACAGATCAGAACGCCGAAGTCCGCTCCTCCGCCGGCGACCGCCTCCGCCACCACCCGGGCATAGTCCGGGTAATCCACCGAATCCGGCCCATGGGTTCCGAAATCGATAACCTCTATCCCATGCTCCCGCATGTAAGCCACAAGCGTTTCTTTTAACGTATAACCCGCATGATCCGCACCGATCGCGATCCGCATCCTTTCCCTCCTGTGCTCCCCAATGATACGTCGAGGAAACGAAAGCCATGATGCTGCGTCCGCCACCCCAGATCCCTATCCCACCCGTCTAATGCGTGATCGCCACGACCCGATCGAGGCCGGCGCTGTCTTTCAGCAAACGGATCACAGCCCGCGGGAAGGCGGAGCGGGCCAGATCGAGAACCGCCGCCCCCTGCCCGGCTCCGATCTCCAGGAACACCGCCCCCATCGGCCGAAGATAATCCGGCGCCTGGGCCAGAAAGCGCCGGATCACCTGCAACCCATCCGCTCCCCCATCCAGGGCCAGGATCGGCTCATATTCCCGGATCGCCAGGTCCAGATCCTCCCATTCCGAGCGAGCGACGTAGGGCAAATTGGCGACCAGAAGGTCCACTGGCTCCGGCAACGGGGCGCAAAGATCACCCTCCAGGAAGCTCAGCCGGTGGGCGACGCCATGACGAACCGCGTTCTCCCACGCCACCTCCAGGGCCTCTGAAGATAGATCCGTGGCATAGCCCCGGCTGTTCGGCAGATAAACCGCGAGGGTTACCGCGATGCATCCGGATCCTGTGCCGATGTCCGCAAAGGTGAGAGGGGAGTAAGTTCGATAGGCCCGGCTTCGGGCCCACTCCAGGGCTGCATCCACCAGATGCTCCGTCTCCGGCCGGGGGATCAGGACGGCCGGGGTGACCTTAAAGGGCATCCCGTAGAACTCCCGCTCGCCGATCAGGTAAAACAGCGGCTCCCCACGGGCGGAGCGCGCCACCAGCTGGGCAAAGGCTTCCCACTCCGAATCCGTCAGGACACGCTCCGGATGGGTCAACAGATGCACCCGCGAGACCCCCAGGATGTGCGCCAGCAACACCTCCGCTGCCAGCCGGGGCTGGGTCGCCCGGACCCGCTGGGCTGCCCAGGCGATCGCCTCTCGAACAGAAAGGGCACGAATCTGTGTCTGATCCATCATCTGGATCGTTCACCCCAGGCTGCGATCATGGCCTTGAGATCCTGCTCGGATCTCCGAGCTGTGGGCGAGCAAACCGGAAATCTGCGATTCGCTGAAATCGGCAAGTTCGCCCGCGTTCACATGCTCCCAGCATAGCCTGAAGATCGGGCTCCGGCCAATTTTGCAGGAGGCTATGCTTCGTTAAAGAATTAGAAATCATGCGATTGGGAGCCGGTCGGACGAAGGGGAAGGGCCCCATCTTCCCCTCCCCCCCTCTCCCCACGGCCCTTGGGGCCATGGGGAGAGGGGAGAAAAGACTCCGCGAGGACAGGTCGTCACTCCGGATCGGAGGCGCGGGAAGACCGTTATGGAGGTCGCATGAGGATCCGTGGCACAACCCGTCTGGTTGGTCTTTTGGGATGGCCGGTGGCGCACAGTCGAAGCCCCCAGATGCACAACGCCGCCTTCTCCGCCCTGGGCCTGGATTGGGCCTACGTGCCCCTGCCGGTGGCACCTCCCGCGCTGGAGGATGCCATGCGAGGGTTGCGGGCCATGGGCTTCGCTGGGGCGAACGTCACGGTGCCGCACAAAACCGCTGTGATCCCCTATCTGGACGAGATCTCCCCGCTGGCCCGGGCGATCGGGGCGGTGAACACGCTGCGGGTGGTGGATGGGCGATGGATCGGGGAGAACACAGATGTAGAAGGGTTCCGCCGCGCCTTGGCCGAGATCGGGCTGTCCGCCCGAGGACAGGCTGTGGTCGTTCTGGGGGCCGGCGGGGCCGCCCGATCTGTCCTGGCTGCCCTGGCGATCGAGGAGGCCCGAGAGATCTTCCTGATCAACCGAAGCTACGAGCGGGCTGCCCGCTTGATCGCCGAACTGAGCGAAACCTTCCCTCCAGCAGGCCTTCGTCTGCCGCCGGTTCATGTGCTCCGCGTGGAAGAGCCTCCTCCTGAAAGCGTCGCCCTGCTGATCAACACCACGCCGGTCGGCATGGCGCCGGAGATCGAGGCATCCCCATGGCCGCCGGATCGTCCATTCCCCTGGGGCCTGCAGGGCGTCATCGATCTCATTTACGAGCCCCCGCGAACCCGCCTGATGACCCTAGCGGAGGCCGCTGGGATCCCCGCCTTCAATGGCCTGGGGATGCTCCTCCACCAGGGAGCGATGGCGTTCACCCTGTGGACAGGCCAGGAAGCTCCCCTTGAGGTGATGCGGACAGCGATCCTGGAACAGTGATCTTTTCCGTTGATTCACACCAGGATTGGGGGAGCAGGCCTGGTGGATACCCAGTTGCAGTAAACCCCGGATCGCCCCCCTGGAGGGCTTTCGAGGGCCGGGCGGGCCCTCGAGGACAGTCCGCCCGGCTTCTCCGTTTCTTCACTGTGCCTTTCTCGAGATCGTTCAAAAGCCCAATCCTGCCCTGCAGAAGATGCGCAGGGATAGCCAATTGCGTTAAAATAAAGTGATTAAGGGATCAGCCCCCTGGACCGGTCCCCCTATCCTTTCAGGGGCAGGTCATCCCAACGGATGGCCCCAGGGGGCATGCCCTGAATCCTGATGGGAGGAGCGTCAGCATAAGGATGACACAATTTCAGATCACAGACGACCTGGAAGCGTTGCTAAGTGTTCTGCCTCCGGACATCGCCCGGGCTGTGCGGGATCGCAATCGAAATGAGGCCTTGCTGGAGGTCGTCCTGGACCTGGGTCGATATCCGGAGGCCCGATACACCGATGGTGAGGCAACTCTTTGCCCCCGTGAAGTGACCGAAGCAGACCTGCAATATGTCGTCTCCCGCATCGGGGAGTTCGACGCCGACAACCGAGCGGGGATCCAGCGGACCCTGCACCGGATCAGCGCGATCCGCAACCGACGCGGCAACATCATCGGGCTCACCTGTCGGGTCGGCCGCGCGGTCTACGGCACCATCGAGATCATCAAAGACATCATCCTCTCCGGGAAGAGCATCCTCCTGCTGGGCCGCCCGGGCGTCGGCAAGACGACCATGCTGCGGGAGGCAGCGCGGGTCCTGGCCGAGCACAAGCGGGTGATCATCGTCGACACCTCCAACGAGATCGGCGGCGATGGGGACATCCCCCATCCGGCGGTCGGCCGCGCGCGCCGTATGCAGGTCCCCAAGCCCAGCCTCCAGCACGAGGTGATGATCGAGGCGGTGGAAAACCATATGCCGGAGGTCATCATCATCGACGAGATCGGACGTGAGCTGGAGGCAGTGGCGGCCCGCACGATCGCCGAGCGCGGGGTGCAACTGATCGCCACCGCCCACGGGAACACCTTGGAGAACCTCCTGATGAACCCCACCCTGTCCGATCTCGTCGGCGGGATCGAAAGCGTCACCCTTTCCGACGAGGAGGCCCGGCGACGCGGCACCCAGAAGACCGTCCTGGAGCGGCGGGCGCCGCCCACCTTCGATGTGCTCATCGAGATCCAGGACCGCCAGCGGTTGCTGGTCCATCACGATGTGGCGGCCAGTGTGGATGCGCTCCTGCGGGGCCAGCAGCCGGACGTGGAGTTGCGCTATCGAGATGAGGAGGGACGCATCCATATCGAGAAGCCTCGCTTCCGGCGGGCGGTGATGGTGGGGAAATCTCCCCTTCCCTTCTGGCGCGGGGAGATCATCTCCACCACGCCGATCGCCGCCGGGGAACCCCTACCCGCCCCGGCACGGGTGACCGTCGAACGGGTGGGGACCTTCGAGGAGGAAGAGCTGGAGGAAGCCTCATGGCAGGCCCCGCCGCTCCCTTCCGGCAACGGGCCGCGGCGTCCCCTGCGGGTATATCCCCTGGGCCTGGCCCGGAACCGCCTTCAGCGGGCGGCCAGCGTCTTCGGAACTCCCATCCAGTTCGTAGAGCAAATCGGGGAAGCCGATGTGGTGATCACCACCAAGGCCCACTACCGCCGCCATCCTCGGGTGCTCCACGAGGCAGAAGGCCGGGGGATCCCGATCTACGTGGTGCGCTCCAACACCGTGACCCAGATCGAAAGCTGTCTGGCGGATATCCTGAACTTGACGCCGGCAGAGGGAGAAGAAGAAGATCGCCTGGCCCAGGCGCTGGAAGAAGCCGAGGCGGCCATCCGGAAGATCCTCCACGGGGAAGCGAAATACGTCGATCTATCCCCCCAGAACGCGTATATCCGGCGCCAGCAACATCTCCTGGCCCGCCAGTATAACCTGATCTCCCACAGCTACGGGAAGGAGCCGAACCGCTACGTTCGGATCTACGCGGAGTGAGACTCTGTTCAAGATCGGAGAGCCTTGGGGGCGAAGCCGGGCGTGGAAGAAGCCCGCTTCGCTCCCCGTTGCGTGGCTCCTTTCCTCTAATGACGGAAGCAACGCCTTCCGGTGAAGGCCATGGCCATCCCGTAGCGGTCGGCCACCTCGATCACCTCGGGATCCCGGATGGAGCCGCCAGGCTGGATGATGGCCGTCACCCCAGCCGCCGCGGCGACCTCCACCCCATCGGGGAACGGGAAGAACGCGTCGGACGCCAGCACGGCGCCCCGGGCCCGCTCCCCTGCCTTCTGGATGGCGATCCGCACGGCGTCCACCCGGCTCATCTGCCCTGCCCCGATCCCCACCGTCTGCCTCCCCCGGGCCAGCACGATCGCGTTGGAACGGACGTGGCGGACCACCCGCCAGGCGAACCGGAGATCCTCCCACTCCGATGCCGCCGGCGGCCGGCGGGTGACGACCTGCCAGGCGCCCTGATCGTCTTCCTCGCGATCCGGGGTCTGAACCAGGAACCCGCCGAGGACGCTCCGGATCTCCAGGCATGGGACCGCTGGTTCCTGCATACGGATCACCCGGCATGCTTTCTTCCTCGCCAGATGGGCCATCGCCTCCGGCCGATAGGCGGGCGCGGCGATGACCTCTAAGAAGATCTCCCGGAGCGCTTCGGCGGTTTCCTCGTCCACCTCGGCATTGAAGGCGACGATCCCCCCGTAGGCGCTCTCCGGATCGCCCGCCAGGGCGCGCCGGAACGCGCGGGCCGGGGTGTCCGCCACCGCCGCGCCGCATGGGTTGTTGTGCTTCACGATGACGGCGGCGGGCGGGGGGAGATCCTGGGCCGCCCGCCAGGCCGCCTCCAGATCGAGCAGATTGTTGTAGGAAAGCGGCTTTCCCTGGAACACCTCGAACGGAAGGGAGCGGAAAGGATCCAGATAAAACGCTCCGGCCTGATGGGGGTTCTCACCGTAGCGCAAGGCGATCACCGGCCGGGCGGAGAGGAGCAACATCTCCGGCAGCGGACTGGAAGGCGCGTCCGCCCCCTCCAGGTAGCGGGCGATCATCGCGTCATACCACGCCGTTAACCGGAACGCCTGGGCCGCCAGGCGCCGTCGCAGTTCCAGAGGGACCTCCCCCTCCTGACGGAGCGCCTGCAGCACGAGGGGATAATCCGCGGGGCGACTGCACACGATCACCCGGGCGAAGTTCTTCGCCGCGGCCCGCAGGAGGGCCACGCCGCCGATGTCGATGGCCTCCACCGCCTCCTCCATGCTTCCCCGGCGGGCCGCTTCCTCAAAGGCATACAGATTCACCGCCACCAGATCGATCGGCCTTCCCCCGATGGCGGCGAGCTCCGCCCAATCCGCCTCCGTAGGCCGGGCTAGGATCCCCGCGTGCACCAGGGGATGGAGGGTCTTCACCCGCCCGCCCAGGATCTCCGGGGCACCTGTCCACTCCTCCAGTGGGGTCACGGGGATCCCTGCAGCGGCGAGGGCGCGGGCCGTCCCCCGCGTGGCGAGGATCTCCCAGCCCAGCCCCACCAGCCCCCGGGCGAAGTCTTCCAAGCCTGTTCGGTCAGTCACGCTGAACAAAGCATAACGTCTCACCATCGAACCTTCTGACCTCTTGTGTTCTGTGGAGATTTGGGAAATCCCCTCCTACCGAACAGAAGAAGAAACCACATCGCATAACGGTCGATCCACGAGCAATTTCCCAGGCTACTAATAAGGCTTCTGCCTCATCAATGAATATCACGACCCACAGCTTTTGAAGAGTTTCATGAAAGATTTGCTCTAAATGTCGCTCAGGTTCCTGCGGAAGCGCCCTCACCCCTTCAGGAACTCCTCGATCGCCGAGCGGCTGATGCGATAGGTGGCGCCGATCTTGCGGGCCTTCAACTGGCCGGACTCGATGAGCCGAACCACGTCGTCCGGCGACACCTTGAGGTAAGCCGCCGCCTCCTCCACCGTCATCACCTCGGGTGCCGCCGCGGGAGCCGCCGGCCGGGCCGTCATCCCCTGAAAGAGCTGGGTGAAGAACTGGGCCAGCCCGAAACCGGCCCCGGCACCCACCCCCGCCGCCGCCAGCCCGCCCAGCTCTTGCTGCGCCGCCTCCCGCAGGGCATCCGCCGCCTGCAATTGCGCATACGTCTGCACATCCAGCAGCCCCATCGCCCGCAACTCCTCGATCGTCTTCGAGGAGGGCCGGAGCGATTGCACGTAGAACGCCTTCAGATCCAGCCCCAGGGCCTGGAAATCCTCCTGGGCTTTCGCCCGCACCGCCGCGCCCAGCTCCTCGAAGAAGCCCGCCAGATCTACCACCGGCCGGTTGAAGTTCCCCACCCCATCCGCCAGTTTGCTCACCAGGATGCTGCGCAGGTAATCCACAATGCGCTCGGTTTCATAGAGATGCTGGATCCCCACGATCTTGTTCACGAAAAGCTGCGGATCCCGGACCTGGATGGCAAAGGTCCCGTGTCCCTGAAGCAGGACCACCCCCAACCCCATGCCGGGGTTGCGGACCACGATGGGCTCGGGGGTGCCCCATTTCAAATCCACGAACTCGCGGGTGGAGACGAAATAGACCTCGGCGGTGAAGGGGGAACGGCCGCCGAAGAACGGCCCCAGCAGGTTGATCAGGAGGGGGATATTTGCCGTCGTCAGGGTATGGCGGCCAGGGCTGAACACATCGAGGGCTTTCCCATCCCGGAAGAAGACGGCCACCTGACTCTCCCGCACGATGAGCTGGGAGCCCAGGCGGAAATCCCCCGCCCCTTCCTCCGGGAACCGTTTCACGATCTCCCGCCCCGTGTCGTCGGCCCATTCGATCACGTCGAAGATCCGCGGCATCTTCGCGCTCCTTTCTTTAGATCTTTCTGAGCTCGTTTAGCCAATCGCCGGATGACTTTCCCCAGTCTAATGGAAGAACGACCGGAATGCCACCAGGAAGCCGATCGCCACCACGGTCCGCCGCACCCAGATGCGATCCACCCGATGCGCAATGAAGGCCGCCGCGTATCCCCCGGCCAGCGCCCCCATCGCCATCCACAACACATCCCCCCAGAGCACCGCGCCGGACTGGACGAAGTAGAGCGCGGCGATCCCGTTGATGGTGAACGCCAGGACGTTCTTCAGCCCGTTCATCTGATGGATGTCCTCCAGCCCCATCAACTCCAGGGCGGCCAGCATCAGGATGCCGATCCCGGCTCCGAAATAGCCGCCGTAGAACGCCACCAGAAGCTGGAAGAAGACGAGGGCGGCCCACCGCCGGGCGGAGATCGAAACCGTGGACCGCGGCAGCCATCGCTGGAGGCGTGGGCCGATCAACAGGAGGATCGTGGCGAACAGCAACAAATAGGGGATGATCTCCCGGAACATCTGCTCCGGGGTGTGGAGCAACACGTAAGACCCGAGGAATCCGCCGATCAGGGAGGGCCAGAGCAGGATCAGCAACCAGCGGCGGATCCTTTTCAACTCCTGACGGAACCCGAAGGCCCCAGCGAGGGATCCCGGCAGAAGGGCCACCGTGTTGGTGGCGTTGGCCAGGATGGGCGGGCGGCCCAGCCATAGCAGCGCGGGGAACGATACCAGGGTTCCCCCACCTGCGATGGCGTTCATCGCTCCAGCGATGAAGGCAGCAATAAAAACCACAGGGGCATCTCGCATGCAATCCCTCCACCCAACAATTCGATGATGTTTCCTTAACATCACATCTAAGCGGTGATTTTACCGAATGATCGCCGGACGCACTCGAGGCCACAGGTGGATCACGAAGGCGAGAACTCCCAACGCCTCCAGCCCAACCCCCAGAGCGATCCCGATGCCCCAGCCGGTCGCTCCGGCAAGGCCGGCGCCGAGGACGCCAGCGTTCAACCATCCCATGGAAGCCCATGCCCACCCGGTCCGCCCCCGTGGATCTTCCGGTCGCTCCAGGGCAAATCGAGGGAAGATCCAGTAAGCCACCCCGAAGGCCAGCTGGACCGTCCAGCCGATGAAGAGGCTGTGGATGTGCCAGGGGAGCAAGCGCATCACCCACGGCGCATACGGAAACGCCTTGTGAGCCAGCATCAGGCCTCCAATGAGGAAACCGAAAGCCAGATGCCATAGGGCCATACGGATCATATAACGGCTCAACGGCGGCATCTCACTTCCCCTTCACGCGAGGCCAGAGCAATCCCACGAAGATCCACCCGGCGGCCACCAGGGCCAGAGCGCTCAGCCCCAGCCCCCAGCGAGCGATCGGCCGAGGATCCACCGCCACCCACGGTTCACAGATCGCCCGAAGGATCAGCCCTCCATTCAACAGGAAGAACACCGCCCACGCCAGCGTCTCGTTCCCCCGCGGGCGCTCTTTCGAGAGCGGTGGGAACATCCACCAGGCGACTCCGATGATAAACTGGGCGATGCCGCCCAACATGAACAGATGGAAATACACCGGGTTGGTTGCGAGCAGGATCGGGGGCAACGCAACGATCCGCCCCAGACCCAGGATCCACCCCAGAAGCAGGGCGGCGATCAGATGGATCAGCGCGGCGCGGATGAACCAGCGAGTTAATCGCGGCATGTCGGGCAGGGCCGTCCACGAATGGAGCACGAATGCACGAATGATGGCTATCATCATTATGGAGGCAATCTGAAGAGGAGCAAAGGGCAAACCATTTGGGGTTTTCGGGGGCGGTGCAG